>JALVZP010000174.1 GCA_027037575.1 Desulfobacterales bacterium
TCTATATGCTGACAGGTCTCTTTTCCAAATACCCCTGCATTCATAGAAACCGCCCCTCCAACAGTTCCCGGGATTCCAGCAAGAAATTCCAGTCCCTTTATGGAATGTCTGATACAGTATCTTAAGAGAGAAGAAACCCTGACTCCAGCACCTGCTATCAAGAAATTTCCTTTATGAATAATTTTTTCAAATTTTCCTTTTAGTCTAAGAACTGCTCCATAAAAACCAGAATCGCTTATAAGGACATTGCTTCCCTTTCCTAATACTACATAGGGAATCTTTTCTGAATTTAAATATGAGATAAGATTCTTTAATTCTATTAACTTTTTTACATTACATAATGCCAGGGCCTTCCCACCTATCCTGAAGGTAGTATAAGGAGCAAGTTCTATATCAAAATATGTGGATGCACATATCTGTTTTATCTCTAAGATCTTATTCCTCATCTTGTAATGGATTTTATAAAAAGGAGTTTATTTAACCCTTATCCCTTATAGGTAAACTAATTTTTAAATGTATCTAAAAGCATGTTTCCTATTTTATAAATATCTCCTGCACCAAGGGTAAGGACCATATCTCCAGGTTTAACTATGGATAGCAGTATTGATAAAGCTTCATCTAAGGATCTGCTAAGCATTAAATTCTTATAACCTCGTCTTTTCATAGAATCTGCAAGTGCTTCTGAACTAATACCTTCTATAGGTCTTTCCGATGCAGGATATATAGGGGTGAGAACAAGAACATCTGCATCCCTAAAAGATTCTACAAATTTATCAAACAAAAGCTTTGTCCTGGAATATCTATGTGGCTGAAATACAACAACAAGTCTCCTTTCAGGCCACCATTCCTTTATTGTCTTTAAGACAGAAACTATTTCTGTAGGATGATGGCCATAATCATCCATAACTATTATATCCTTAACTTTTCCTTTTATCTGAAATCTCCTTTCAAGGCCACCTATATTCTTTAATCCCTTAACTATTGCATCCATTTTTATATCAAGTTCCATTGCAACCCCAATGGCAGCAAGTGCATTTAGAACATTATGTATCCCTGGCATTCCAACATAGACATCTCCCATATACCTTCCTTTGCATATCAATTTAAATACTGTGCCAAAATTATGCCTCTTAAGAGAAGTTGCTTTTATATCAGAATCTGAGTCTATTCCATATGTTACATATCTCCTCTTTATTCTCGGAATAATCTTTCTTACTTCCTTATCATCACCACAGAGGACAGACAGCCCATAAAAAGGAAGACTGTTTACAAATCCCACAAAGGCATCCCTCAGTCTTTCAATACTTTTATAGTAATCCATATGCTCATAGTCTATATTAGTAACAACTGAAATAGTAGAGGAAAGTTTTAGAAAAGTCCCATCACTTTCATCTGCTTCTGCAACAAGTATATTTCCCTGGCCAAGCTTTGCATTAGATCCATTCCATATCTTCAGTTTTCCCCCTATCACTACTGTAGGATCCATTTCTGCTGCATTGAGTATGGATGCAATCATACATGTGGTTGTTGTCTTTCCATGTGCTCCTGAAACAGCAATTCCATATTTAAAACGCATCAGCTCTGCCAACATTTCTGCCCTTGGTATAACAGGGATTGCCCTCTTCTTTGCCTCTACCAGCTCCTCATTCTCAGGAGATATTGCAGAAGAATAGACTACAACATCTACCTCATCTATATGAGATTTATCATGAAAATAGTATATCCTTGCTCCTAAGCTTTCTAATCTCTTAGTAATAGAGCTCTCTTTTATATCACAACCACTTACCTCATATCCTAAATTAAGAAGAAGTTCGGCAATACCACTCATCCCTATCCCGCCAATCCCGATGAAGTGCAATCTTTTAACCTTATTCAAAAATCCTATTCTTTCCATATTATGCTGTTTTTCTTATCTTTGGCTTTGGAAGAGATTCTATCTCTTTAAGTGCCTTTTTTAATTCCTCATCTGATAATACATAATCCTTAAGTTCTCCCCTAAGATATGCATCATATGCAGAAAGATCTAAGAGTCCATGGCCGCTCCAATTAAATAAAATAACCTTTTCCTTTCCTTCTTCTTTTGCCTTTAAGGCCTCTTTTATTACTGCTGCAATTGCATGATTTGTTTCAGGTGCACTTATAAATCCTTCTGTCCTTGCAAATGTTATTCCTGCCTTAAATGTCTCTAATTGCTGAACAGCAATTGCCCTTATAATACCAAGCTCTACAAGATGGCTTACAATAGGTGCCATTCCATGATATCTTAGCCCTCCTGCATGAAATGGCTTAGGAACAAAGCTATGACCCAGGGTATGCATTGGAAGAAGTGGTGTCATATGGGCAGTATCACCAAAGTCATAGGAAAATGGTCCTTTTGTCATAGTAGGACATGCTGCAGGTTCAACAGCTATTATGTCTATATCTTTTCCATTTATCTTATCCTTTACAAATGGAAGGCTAAGCCCTGCAAAATTACTACCTCCACCAGCACATCCAATAATTATATCCGGATAATCTCCAATCATCTCAAATTGCTTTACACATTCAAGGCCAATTATTGTCTGATGAAGAAGGACATGATTTAATACACTTCCAAGCGCATACTTGGTATCTTTATCCTTTACTGCCGACTCTATTGCCTCACTTATTGCAATACCAAGGCTTCCAGGAGAATTAGGGTCCTCCTCTAAAATTTTTCTTCCTGCCTCTGTTTCTGTGCTTGGACTTGGTACACACTTTGCTCCCCATGTCTCCATCATAATCCTTCTATAAGGCTTTTGTTCATAGCTTATTTTTACCATAAACACCTTGCACTCAAGTCCAAAAAGAGAACATGCAAAGGAAAGGGCACTTCCCCACTGACCTGCACCTGTTTCTGTTGTTATTCTCTTTGTCCCTGAAATCTTATTATAGTACGCCTGTGGAACTGCTGTGTTGGGTTTATGACTCCCTGCAGGGCTAACTCCTTCATTTTTAAAATAGATACGAGCTGGTGTGCCTAAGTATTTTTCCAGGTTATATGCCCTATAAAGTGGAGTTGGTCTCCAGAGTGCATATTTATCTAAGACCTCCTCAGGAATATCTATGTATCTCTCCTGACTTACCTCTTGTTCAATCAAAGGCATAGGAAATATAGGTGAAAGCTCTTCAGGAGATATAGACCTCCCTGTCTCTGGATGAAGTGGAGGCTCTAAGGGGACAGGGAGGTCAGGTAAAATATTATACCATTGACGGGGCAGTTCAGATTCTGGTAGAGTGATTTTGTGAATCATTTTTCCCTCCTTTTATGATGAAATTGCAAGATCTAATTACTAATATCATAAAAAGAGTGAGATCCACAATAGATAAGTATCAAATGATAGTTCCATTTGAAAAGATAGTTGTAGGTATATCTGGAGGTCCTGATTCTGTCTGCCTTTTACATATCTTATATCGATTAAAGGATGAATTAAAAATTGAACTTATAGGAGCACATTTTGATCATGGGTTAAGACCTGGAGAGGATGAAAAAGAGACAGAATTTGTAAGGTCATTAGTTGAATCCCTTGGTATCCCCTTTGAATATGGAAATGCAGAAAAGGATATAAGAAAAGAAAAGGGTTCATTAGAGGAAAAGGCAAGGATAGAAAGATATAGGTTTTTAGAAAATATTAGGGAAAAATATAATGCACAAAAGATTGCATTGGGACATAATATGAATGATCAAGCAGAGACGATAATAATGAGGCTTTTAAGAGGAAGTGGAATCACAGGATTAAGGGGAATTCCACCTATAAGAGATAAGATTATAAGACCTATAATAGACTTGACCAGAGAGGAAATCATATATTATCTTAATACAGAAGGTTTGAAATATGTCACTGACTCATCTAATATGGATATAACCTTCCTCAGGAACAAAATTCGGCATATTCTCATTCCAGAACTCAAAAGATATCAGCCAAATATTGTAAGAATTTTAGCAAAGACAGCAGAGATCATCTTATTGGAGGATGAATTTTTAGAGCTTCAGACAGAAAAATGGATTAAAGAGAATGTATTTTTTATAGAGGGTGCTGCAATTATACCAATAAGCAGATTAAAGGAAATTCATATTGCTTTAAGACAAAGGGTTATAAGAAATATAATCAGGAAAAAGATTGGATATACAAAGAAAATTAGCTTTGAACATATAAGCAATATATTAGAGCTTATAGAAAAGGGATCTCCTAATTCAGAGATACATCTTCCTTACAATATTGTTATGAAGAAAAGATATGATCTACTTATATGTGATAAAAAAAGGTTATTGGAAGACTATTCCTATATCATTGATGGGATTGGAGAATATTATCTTCCTTCTATAAGTAGCTGGATAAAAATAGAAGAAAAAGAAAACTTAGAAGGCTTGAATGAAAATGCTGTCCTTCTTGATGCTGAAAAGGTAGATTTTCCATTAGAGATAAGAAACATCAGGCCAGGAGATAGGATATATCTGAGTATTGGACACAAAAAGATAAAAGATATCTTCATAGATATGAAAATCCCAAAAGAGGTAAGAAGAGCCATACCTATCCTCGTAAACAGAGGAATACCTATTTACATATGGTGCATAAAAAAGATGGACAAGAGATTTGCTCCAAAAAAAGACAGTAAGAAGATACTAAAAATAAGCATTAAAATAGAAAAGATTCCATTTTGGAAAAAGATATATGGGAGGAAAAATAATGTGGCTTGATGAGATTTCAAGGCATCCTTCAGATATTGCAAAATCTGCTATAAAGTTCCTAAATGAGCTTGAATATGGCAGGAGGACTAAAAATATATACAGAACAGTAATTCTGCTTTTTATAGACATGCTTTGCTCTGACCCAGAGGCAGTAGAAGAGGCAGAGGATGGAACATTTTTGCTTGTAAATAACTGGAATGATTATGATAGTGGCATTATCTCTAATTTTATAGACTGGTGGCTTCCAAAAAAGTGGATTGGAAAAGATATAATCCTATTTAGAGCACCAACAGTTATGAGGAGATGGCTAAGTTGGTGTTATAAGAATGGTTATTTTGGAAGAAAGAAATATAGAAATTTTGTATCTGTTATTCCAAGGGGAAAGATAAAAGAGATAAAAAGGCTTCAAGAAGCTGCTCATAAACTTTTTCTTCTCCATACTCCCAATCCAGCCCTCTGGGAAGAAGATAGCAAAATTGTTCCTATAGATATACTAAGGGAGCCTGAGGATTGGGATGAAGGTTATATGAAGATCTTATATTTTAGGGGAAATCTTGCATACTTGGAGAATGAAGAAGGATTGAAGGTTGGACCTGTGATGCTATCAAAGGAATTGGTAGAACTTCTGAGACCAGGAGATGTTATAAATGTAGTTATAGGCAAATTTGGAAAGATATGGAAGGTACTTGAAAGTGGGAATGTATATGCAGATGGAGTAATAGATTGAAGAGAATATATTCATGCCTTTTAATCCTTCTTCCTGCAATCTTTTATCTTTCTTTATCAACAGCAGAGGGCCAAATTGTCCAAATTACTTCTCCTATAGAGTACAGATTTTTTAGTGGGAAAAGAGATGAAATAGAGGCCTTTATAAAAAAATACCAGATTCAAACAAATCAGTTTCTTTTCCGATTAAATTCTTTATTAAATACCCAACTTTCTGACCAACAAAAAAAAGAGCTTCAAGATACAATAGTCCTTTTAGAGGGTATTTCTTTTCAGCTTAGGAGGTTAAAAAGGCAGCTTAAGACAAAGATTCAAATTTTATCTTTACCAAAACTAAAAGGTCCTCCCTTTAAACTGGATATATTTGAAACCTATCTCTCTTTGAATCAAAAGATAAATCATGATCTAAAAAATTATAAAAAAAGATTAAAGTTTCTTTCTACGGAGATTTCAGATATAGAGGAAAATTTAAAGCAGCTTTTTACTCAATATGTAAGTCTGCAAAAAGATCCTGCTAAAAAAATAGAATACTATATGATTACAGCTCAGCTAATGAGCCTCCAGATAGAGTATGCATTAAGAATAATAGAAAAAAAACACTTAGAAGATTCAATAAAAAGACTTAATCTTTTAAGTAAAGAATGTGGAAAAATCCTTTCTAAGCTATTTGATAACCTGAGCATATCTAAGTCTGATTTAGAAAAGATAGTAAAAGAAATAGCAAAATTAAAGGAAAAGCAAGATGAGCTAAGAAGAATAATTATCTCAGAACAACAAAAGTTAAATAAAGACATTACACTATTTGAGCTCAGACTTGACAATATTACAAACAAGCTCTTATCTCCTGGTATATCAGATGAAGGGAAGAGGCTTCTTAATATTGAAAAGGAAAGGATAAAGGCACTATTAAACAGGTTCCAGTATAGAAAGGAACTTCTAAAGCAGCAGCTTTTAGATCTGAAATCAAAGAACCTTTTTTTGAATTTCCAATATGAATGGATGGAAAATTATTTAAAGAAAACGGGTTATCAGGGGACTGATAGGTTTATAAGAAAATGGAGCAAAGAATTAGAAAAGATCAAGGATGAGTTATTTCAATTAAAGGAGAAGTTAGATCAGAGAAAATCTGATCTTTCTATCTTAGATGAAAGAATAGTAAGGATAGAAAAGGAGATCCAGATAGAGAAGGATCAATTAGTTAAGGATTCATTGTCAAAGCTTCAAAATGAATTAAAAAAAAATAAAGAACTTCTAAATTCCTTAGTAAATATTCTCCTGCGCAACTATTCTTATACAAAGGATATATATCAAAAAATCAATGAAATCCTGATACTTGTTAAAAGCAGGATGAGTCCATTTGAAAGAGTAATGTATGGGATAAAGAATAGACTCAAATCTGTCTGGCAGAGCATGAAAGCTGTTATATACTATCCTCTCTGGTCTATAAGTGGAACTCCTGTAACAATTGTAACAATTCTAAAGATCATCCTCTTTTTAGCTGCTGGTATCTATTTCCTCAGGTTAATCAGAAAAAAGCTTGCTAAACTTCTTATAGAGAAAGTTCATCTCTCAGAAGGCGTTGTAAATTCTATCTCCACTCTCAGCTACTACTTCATGCTTATTTTGGTTATCTTTATTGCACTTTCTACAGCGGGAATAAACTTGAGCCAGATTACTATAATACTTGGTGCATTAGGTGTTGGAATAGGATTTGGTCTTCAAACCATTGCAAACAATTTTATAAGTGGTCTTATCCTCCTTACAGAAAGGACAATAAAGGTAGGAGATATTGTGGAGCTGGAAAATGGGCTTATTGGAAAGGTAAAGGATGTGTCTATAAGGAGCACTGTTATAAGAACATATGATGGACTTGATATCATTGTACCAAATTCCGATTTTATAGCTGGAAAGGTTGCAACGTGGACATATGGAGATGACTGGAGAAGACTTCGTATCCCATTTGGTGTTTCATATGATTCAGACCCTGATAGTGTTGCTGAGATAGCGAAGGAGGTAGCGAGAAGTATACCTACAACAATTGAAGACGAAGATCATCCTGTAACAGTCTGGTTTGAAGGATTTGGAGATAGTAGTCTGGATTTTTCTCTTCTTGTTTGGTGTAGGATAGAAAAATTAAAACCCATAACAGGACTTATTAGCGATTATTATTTTGCCCTTTTTAGAAGATTCAAGGAAGAAGGAATAGAGATTCCATTTCCCCAAAGGGATATCCATATAAGATCAATACCAGATTCAATATTTAAGAAAGGGGATAAGGATGGGTTATAGAAAGGAAATACTCATACCAAAAGAACTTATAAGAAAAAGAGTAAAGGAGATTGCCGAAAAAATAAGAATGGATTATGAAGGAAAGGAGCTTGTACTTGTTGGAATACTTAAGGGATGTGTATTTTTTTTGGCAGATCTTGCGAGAGAAATTCCTCTGTCTATAAAGATAGATTTTCTTAGGGTGGCGAGCTATGGATCTGAAATGGTTCCAGGAAAAGCAAATTTGACGAAGGATGTGGAAATACCTTTAAATGGAAAGCATGTTATTATAGTAGAAGATATAGTAGATACAGGTCAGACACTAAATTATGTAAAGGAAATAATAAAGAATAAAGGAGCAGAATCTGTGAAGACATGTGTTTTAATAGATAAGCTGGAAAGAAGGGAAAAGGAAGTAGAACTTGACTATTGTGCATTTAAAGTAGAAAAAGGATTTTTGGTTGGATACGGCTTGGATTATAATGAAGAAAACAGATGCCTTCCTGATATATATATCCTGAAAGAGGAGTAATGGAAAGATACATTTATTATCCAAAAGAACATGATTTTAAAAGCATAACTCGTGGCCTATTAATGCTATTTGGGATCATATGCGTTGGCACAGCAGGATATATGTTTATAGAAAAATGGAATTTTATGGAATCTCTTTACATGACAGTAATTACAATTACTACTGTTGGATATAAGGAAATAAGGCCACTTTCAGATCCTGGAAAGATATTTACAATGTTTCTCATATTTACTGGTGTTGGAATAATTGCATACACTCTTGGACTTGTTGCACAGACAATGATAGAATTTGAAATAATGGCAATACTTGGGAGGAAGAAATTGGGACTAAAGATAAAGTCTTTAAAAAATCATTATATACTTTGTGGATATGGAAAGATTGGAAGAGTTGTGGCAAATGAACTAAAGAGTAGAGATGTGCCTGTCTTAATTATAGAAAAGGATCCTGAGCTCAGAGAATTATTAGAAAGAGATGGCCATGCCTATATTATTGCAGATGCTACGATAGAGGATGTCCTTATAGATGCAGGGATTGAAAGGGCGAAAGGTCTAATTGTCCTCCTTTCCTCTGATGCAGATAATCTTTTTCTAACAATGACTGCCAAAACACTAAATCCAAATCTGTTTGTTCTTTCAAGGGCAGAAGAAGAACATACATACAATAAGCTTCTAAGGGTCGGAGCTGATAAAGTAGTTATGCCTCATATAATAGGTGGACAAAAGATGGCAAATCTGATTGTAAAGCCTGCTGTATCAGAGTTCTTAGAGCTTACTGTCCACAACAGGGAGATTGAACTTGAAATAGAAGAATTTATGGTAGAAAAAGGATCTCCTCTTATTGGGATGACACTTGAGAAATCAGGTATAAGGCAGAAGACAAATGTTATTATAGT
>JALVZP010000175.1 GCA_027037575.1 Desulfobacterales bacterium
CTTAAAGGAAAGTAGATATTATAAGATTCCAATTGCTGTAAAATTTACACCATTTCAGCTTCTTGTCCTCTACTCTATTAGAAGAATCAAGCCTGGAAATCTAATGACATATAAGCAGGTTTCAGAAATGATTAAAAGACCATTCTCATATAGGGCAGTTGGACAGGTATTAAAAAAGAATCCACTTCCTCTTTTATTTCCCTGACACAGGATTGTCTCCTCCACTGGTCTTGGTGGATATAGCTCTGGGATAGAGATAAAAAGATATTTGCTCAAGATGGAAAAAGGTGAGTTCAATAGGGTTCATGATGTATAAGTTCTGGCTTTCCAATAGGATAGACATTAAATCCTATTTCAAAAAGTCTCTTATGATCCAATATGTTTCTTCCATCAAATATGAATGCCGGCTTTCTCATGTCCCTATATATCCTTTCATAATCAAGTTCCCTATATATATCCCATTCTGTCATAACTGCAATCGCATCACATCCTTTTGCAGCCTCATAGGGATCTTCAATATACTTTACATTTACATCTATTCCCTTTAAATCCTTCTTTGCATTTTCAAGAGCCTTTGGATCTGTAATTGAAAGATGTGCCCTTTCTTCAATAAGCCTTTTTGCAACATATATGGCTGAGCTTTCCCTTGTATCATCTGTATTTGCCTTAAATGCAAAACCAAAAAGGCAGATCTTCTTATTTGCCAGTGTATGAAACATGGCATCCAGCATCCTTCTTACAAACCTTTCTCTCTGATACTCATTTATCTTAACTACCCCTTCCCAGTAATCTGCAACCTCATTTAATCCATAGTATCTGCATATATAAACAAGATTTAGTATATCCTTTTTAAAACAGGATCCTCCAAATCCAACACTTGGATTTAGGAATTTACTGCCAATCCTGCTATCTGTCCCAACTGCATATGAGACCTCACTTATATCCGCTCCTGTGATCTCACAAAGTGGAGTAATAGAGTTTATAGAAGATACCCTTTGTGCCAAGAATGCGTTTGCAACAAGTTTTGAAAGCTCGCTACTCCATATATTAGATGCAATTATCTTTTCCCTTGGGACCCAATGTGCATATATCTCTATTATCTCATCTCTTGCCTTTTTTCCAGATGGTGTATCCTTATACCCTATGAGCACCCTGTCAGGTTCTTCCAGATCCTTAACAGCAGAACCTTCTGAAAGGAATTCGGGATTTGAGATGATTTCAAAGTGAATCCCCTTATTTCCTGAAGAAAGTATCCTTTCCATAGCAGATGCAGTCCTTACAGGAAGTGTGCTTTTTTCCACTATAATCTTATCAGATTCTGCATACTCTTTAATCTCCCTTGCTGTCTTCTCCCAAAACTGAAGATCAGCAGCCATTCCTGCACCAATTCCAAACTCCTTTGTAGGAGTATTAACACTTACAAATATTATGTCTGCCTCCTTTATTGCCCTTTCCATATCCTTTACAAAGAAGAGATTCTTCCCCCTTCTTCTTTTAACTATCTCATCAAGCCCTGGTTCAAATATGGGAAGCCTATCTGAATTCCATCTGTCTATCTTTTCATGATCAATATCTACAAGGGTAACCTTATATTCAGGACACTTATCAGCTATCACAGCCATTGTTATTCCACCAACATATCCTGCACCAATACAGAGTATCTTTCTCTTAAACTCCATAATCCTACCCCATCCTTTCTAAATCGAATTGATCCCCAAAATTCTTTCTTAGCTCTTCCTCAAGCCTCTTAAAATCCTCTTCTGTCTCTGTTTCAATAACAATATATTTCTCATCCAGGAGCTTTAAAAACCCATACTTTTTAACTATATCAATAAACTTCTTTACATCAACAGTAACCCATCCCTTCATCCTAAGGAGGAGTTCATCTGCCTTAAATGGCCTTTCAATAGTAAGGGAAATATCCCTGAATTTCCCTTCCCATCCAAGGACTGCTGGCTTTACCAAGATAGGAGTAATTGGATCTCCAACTGCAGCACATCTAAGCCAGAGTTTTGCCCTAACCATATCTACCTCCTGCTATCCTGAGCTTTCTTATTATGTTATCCCTAAGCCAGTGATAATCAAGCCACTCTTCTGGATTTACAAATATACCATTTACAATAATGCTAAAGTGGAGGTGGTCTCCTCCTGCAAGACCTGTCTGGCCTGTAAGTCCAATTATATCTCCTTTTTTTACAAATTGCCCCTCCTTTACATCTATCCTGCTCATATGACCATATAGGGAAAATACACCCTGCCCATGATCAATAATCACTGCAAATCCATATATACCTGCCCTTCCAGTATATATGACCCTTCCGCTATTTGAGGCAGGAATAGGTGAGTTGGAAATGGATGCAAGATCAAGTCCTAAATGGACCTGATGATCTATGAGTTTTCCTTTATAAAAATAGGATCTCCTATCTCCAAATTTTGCCGTGCACTTGGAATTTGGCAAACAGATCCATGCGCCTTTCCATAATCTATTTTTAAAACTCTTTGACACAAGCCTCTTAATAAGCCTATTATTTTCTTTCCTAAGTTCTCTATTTATCTTTAAAAACTTCTCTATATCAGACAAGTTAGAAGGAAGGGACAGGTAGGAGAAGAATGGAAGAACCTTTTTTAAAAAGTTATCAGTTATGACAATCTTTCTGCTCCTGAATGCCCTTTTCTTTATCCTGTAATAAAATCTTGCCGTTGCCTTATTTCCTGCCCTGTCCTCTGCCCAGATATAGAAGTCTACAGGAAGCTTTATATTGTATGGGATTCCGATATAGCAG
>JALVZP010000176.1 GCA_027037575.1 Desulfobacterales bacterium
TTTAAGAAAGATGGAAATAATTTGGATTTCTGAATATGTCCTTGGCCTTCCTCTAACTAAAGGCTTTTCTTTTATTATGGCTTTGGTTATTTTGAATATGATCTTGAGATTTAGTTTGCTCCTCCTCATGTTACATGTGGTAATTCTTGGCTCCTTTGATGTCAATAGCTACTGTTTTTCGAATAGCTTCAGTGATGTGGATATAATAGTTGATTTTGAGGAAGTCCCCACTTTCATTGAGTTCATGAAGATTCAGGAAGAGCTGGAGAAAATTCTCGGTGTAAAGGTTGATCTTCTCACTGAAGAAAGCATAAGCCCGTTTATAAGGCCCTACATAAAAAAGATTGTGACGGTATGGGGCTATCAAAGCCGTATCTTAAGCATATCTTGCAGGAATGTAAGTTTCTCTTACGGGAGTCTAAAAAGATGAGTTTTGAAAATTTATTAACTCCTGTAGTGAGCTTTTTATCTTCTCCCATGACCAAATACGTAGGAGAACGCAATTTATTTGATAGAGTAAATAAAATAGCACGAAACTCTAATTGAGTTTGTCTACATGAGCACAAATTTAATTTTTCTTTGCTATGCAAAGGAAATATTCTTCATGATCTAAACCAATTAACCTTCCAATTGGTGTATAAGTAAGCTTCTTAATGTCTTTGTATATTCCCAATATCTTACATTTATTTTTTTTCAATCCAGATATCACCATATCCAAATTTACTAAAGGATTTTTCTTTGTAGCTTTTGTAATCTGACTCCATATTGGCTTTGTGTCTGGTTGTTTAAAGATAAGCTGCTTTATCAGCTTTAAATAGACAAAATAAAAAAATTTTGTTCTAAGTGATAAAGTACTTTTCTTTTCTTTTTTTCTATCAACTTCCACAATGATGATCTTCCCATCTTTTTTTAACACTCTTACCATTTCTTCTATTGCTTTATCTGGTTTATTTAAAGGCCATAGAGCAAATTTACAATAAACTGCATCAAAAAAACCTTTCTTAAATGGGAGATTTATAGCATCTCCTCTAATAAGATTTACACTCATCCTTTTTTCTTCTGCCCTTTTTTTTGCAATTGAAAGCATGTTCTGAGATATATCTAATCCAAATACCTGAAATTTATCTGCAAGGAAAATAAGAGGAAACCCTGCTCCACATCCTACATCCAATACTTTTTTTGATCCATCAAGAAGCATCTTAAAAAGAAATACCCATCTGTTTTTCCTTGTCCATACTGACCTTACTGGATTTTCTGGATCATATTCGAATGCAATATTGTCCCAGACCGTATTCATTGAACTACTTCACACTGGAGTAAATTCGTGTCACTCTCAGTCTACTACCTTTATTTGTCATATCTCATGCTTCTATTTTACAACCAGATTTGCAACAATGCCTTACAGTATCGCCCTGTATCCCCTTCTATAAAGAAAGGGAATTGGACATGAGTTTAGTTAAAATGAAACTTTATATCCTATCCTGAACATTCTTGGAGTATCGTAGTATTCATATGAATATGCATGTTTATAATGTTTCCCCATTACTACATTATCTCTGTCAATCACATTATTCATAGCGAATGTAGCCTCTCCTTTCCATATTTTGTATCTGATCAGAAAATTTAAACTCCTATAGGGTTTTAAACCCCATGCTCTGCTTTCCATAAAAAGGGCATTTACAGCTATGTCCAGATTATACTTATGGAATCTTAGCTGCGGGACAATTTGAAACTTATCCCCTGTTCTGTAACTTTTTCCCTGGATTTCTGTCTCAGGATCTCCCCAGTATCCTCCAATCATAAACTTAAGATTCTCTGTGAGATTATAGCTTAAATCCCAGTCTATTCCTGCATTTGTGAATTTTCCTGCATTGACAGGTTTAGATTTCCAATTTTTAGTAGCTATCCAGGTTATTTTATTTGTAAGTTTCATATAATAGGAAGACATAGAAAAAGATACTTTTTCTCCACTGTATTTCATTCCTACCTCATATGTCCATCCCACTTCTGGATCTAAATCTGGGTTGGGTATAGCCCATAGAGACTTATAGTATAGCTGAGTAATTGTGGGCATTCTGAAGGCTCTTCCTATGTTTGTGTAGAAAGAGAGATTTTCTCTTGGTCTGTAATTCAACTGAATCTGCGGGCAGAATTTCTCTTTTTCCTCTCCTTCGTCTCTCCATACCCATTGATATCTTCCCCCAAAGCCGAGCTTTAGCCCAGGGAGCAATTCATAGGAAAACCTAAAAAATGGTGCAAAGTTGTTTCTGTAATGTCTTTTATATTGTGTGGTAAGGACCCAATCATGCTTATATCTGAATCCCATTATGGTATCCAGCTTCCAGAAATTTTTATGATACTGTAAGTCCAGGCCAGATATAGAATCCCTTATAGTGCTTTGACTTGGACCGTGATATGGGTTCCCATTTTCATACTGGTATGAAAGATAGCTGTAATTGAAAAATCCAACTGCTCTTAAAGGACCATTGTGAAATATTAGATTTGAATAGTGTTTATCTTCATCCTGATGCATTAAATATATTCTTCCACTAAGATAGCTATAATCTGCATTTTGATGTACATATAGATAATTTAGTTGAAATTGATCTGAAATTTGATATGTGAGGAAGGTATTGTATAAGGAAGATTTGTGAAATTTGTAATATCTTCCGCCCGTCTTCCAGGACATATCTCCTAATGAGCCTACATATCTATAATTACCTAAGATTGCAAGATTTCTGTAGTGATATACTGCAGTTGCATGATAATAATGTCTATTT
>JALVZP010000177.1 GCA_027037575.1 Desulfobacterales bacterium
GCCCTTATAGATTTCTTCCTTCCCACAAAAAGTGGGACAACCACATTAGGAAATACCACAACATCCCTTAATGGCAACAAGGGATACTGTGACATCTCCTGATTCTTCTTTATTATAGTAAACATACTCCTCCCTCTTTATGCATATTCTATTTTTTGTTTCTCATATACAAGAAGTGGTTTTTCTCCTTTTGTAACCACGCCTTCATCTATAATACATTCCTTCACATCAGACCTGGAAGGAATATCAAACATCACATCCAGCATTATTGATTCTATTATAGATCTCAGTCCTCTTGCACCAGATTTTCTTTCTTTTGCCTTTCTTGCAATTGCCCTTAAAGCAGCCTCTGTAAATTTCAGTTCAACGTTTTCAAGTTCAAACATCTTCTTATATTGCTTAACTAATGCATTCTTTGGCTCTGTTAGTATTTTTACTAATGCATCTAAGCTTAACTCCTCTAAGGTAGCAATGATAGGAAGCCTTCCAATAAATTCAGGAATCATACCAAATTTTATAAGATCTTCTGGCTGAACAAGATGGATTAGCCTATTATAATCCTCTTCTTTCTTAGCGCTATCTATCTCTGCTTCAAATCCTATGCTCTTTCCACCTATCCTCTTTTTGATAATATCCTCAAGGCCTGTAAATGTCCCGCCACATATAAACAGGATATTTCTGGTATCTACCCTCAAGAAATCCTGCTGAGGATGTTTTCTTCCCCCCTTGGGTGGAATATTTGCTATTGTCCCCTCCAATATCTTTAAAAGTGCCTGCTGAACACCCTCACCAGATACATCCCTTGTAATAGAAGGACTGTCTGTCTTTTTAGCAATCTTATCTATCTCATCTATATAAACTATTCCCTTTTGAGCAGCCTCTATGTCATAATCTGCATTCTGAACCAAATTCAGAATAATATTTTCTACATCCTCTCCAACATACCCTGCCTCTGTTAGTGTTGTTGCATCAGCTATTGTAAAAGGGACATCCAATATCTTCGCCAATGTCTGGGCAAGAAGGGTCTTTCCACATCCAGTTGGGCCAATAAGAAGAATATTACTCTTTTCCACCTCTACATCTTTTGAGTCTATATGAGCATTTATTCTTTTATAATGGTTATAAACAGCAACAGCTAAGATCTTCTTTGCCCTCTCCTGCCCAACCACATACTGATCAAGGATCTTCTTTATCTCTGAAGGTTTAAGAAGTCCCTCAGACTCAAAATCCTCTGTTTCCTTACCATACTCTTCTGCAATAATCTCATTGCAAAGCTGAATACATTCATCACAGATGTAAACAGATGGACCAGCAATCAATTTTTTTACTTCATTTTGACTTTTCCCACAAAAGGAACAGAATAGCTCATTGTTGTTATTATTGTTTCTCCTTGCCATGATAAATCCCTTCCTTTTTTATTTTTATTTTCGGAAAGAAATTATTTGATTTCTCTCTTAGTAATCACCTTATCTATTATACCGTATTCAAGCGCCTCTTTGCTATCCATAAAATAGTCTCTTTCAGTATCCTTTCGGATCTTTTCTACATCCTGTCCTGTATGATGTGCTAACAACTGATTAAGTCTTTCCCTTAATTTTAAAATTTCTTTTGCATGGATATCTATGTCCGTGGCCTGTCCTTGTGCCCCTCCCATAGGTTGATGTATCAATATCCTGGCATTAGGAAGGGCATATCTCTTCCCTTTTGCACCTGCGGCAAGAAGCAATGCTGCCATGCTTGCTCCCTGACCAATACAAATAGTCACCACATCTGGCTTTATATACTGCATAGTATCATATATGGCCAAACCAGCAGTAATATGGCCACCAGGGGAATTTATATAAAGATATATATCTTTATCCGGATCCTCTGACTCCAAGAAGAGAAGCTGAGCAATCACAGTATTTGCTACTGCATCATTTATCTCCTGACCAAGAAATACAATCCTATCTTTCAGCAATCTGGAATAAATATCGTATGCCCTCTCACCACGGGGTGTCTGTTCAATAACAATTGGTATAAGCATTTATCAGTTCTCCTTTTCCATTTCTTCTTCTTTTTCTTTAATTTTAGCATTCTGAAGTAGGTAGTTCAATGTTTTTTGCTCCCTAAGCTTCACCCGCAGATAACCTATTAGATTCTTCTCTTCATATAATTTCCTTAACTCCTTTTCATCCCTTCCAGACATCTGGGCAATCTTTTTAATCTCCTTATCCAATTCTTCATCAGATATTTCTATATTTTCGTTATCCGCAATCTTTGAGAGTATAAGCATTTCTTTAACCCTTTTTTCTGCACCCTCTCTAAAATCCTTTTTAAGCTTTTCTTCTGTAAGACCGAATGCCTCTAAGCTTGATCCACCCATCATTAATTCTGCCTTAAAATTTTCAATCATATTTTCTAACTCAGCCTCAACCAAGACATCTGGAACTTCAACATCCACTTTTTCCAAAAGATAGTCCAATATTTTTCTTTTTAATTCTGACTCTATCTTTTTCTCCTCCTGCTCATACAGTCTTGTTCTTATTTCTTCTATTAATTCATTTAAGGAATTAAGATTAAATTTTTCTTTTACAAATTCATCAGTAAGTTCAGGAAGCTTCATCTCATTTATCTCCAAAATCTTAACAGCAAACTTTATATTCTTCCCTGCAAGATCTGGATTTGGAAAATCTTCTTCAAAATCAACAGAGATTACTGCCTCTTCTCCTTTCTTTAATCCTACAAGACCTGCTTCAAATACCGGATGTGTATCCC
>JALVZP010000178.1 GCA_027037575.1 Desulfobacterales bacterium
ATTAGAGAATTCATGAAGCACTCCATCTATCTTGACAGAAACTATTGCCGCACCCTGAATAGAGGAAAGCAGTATCCTCCTGAGGGCATTTCCTATGGTGATACCATATCCTCTTTCCAGGGGCTCGGCTATGAATTTTCCATAGGTAGGCTCATTCTTTTCAATGATAATACGTTTTGGCTTGATAAGCTCTTTCCAATTTCTGCTTCTAAGATCTACCAATCTCTCCTCCATGACTCCTTTTTATCCTTTAATTATTTTGAGTAAAATTCTACAATAAGCTGTTCCTGGATTGGGATATCTATAGATTCCCTTGTGGGAAGCGCCTTTACAATCCCTCTAAAATTATCCTTATCCAGCTCTAACCAGTCAGGAACTCCCCTTCTTTCTACTGTCTGCAATGCCTCAAGTAGCTGTGGTATATCTCTACTCTTCTCCCTTACCTCTATCACATCTCCTACATCTACCTCATATGAAGGTATATTCACTTTTCTCCCATTTACCAAGAAGTGTCCGTGTCTTATCCAATGTCTTGCCTGTCTCCTGGAAGAGGCAAATCCCAATCTATAGACCACATTATCAAGCCTTCTTTCTAAAAGGATTAAAAGATTTGTTCCAGTAATGCCCTTCATCCTTTCAGCATGTTCATAATACAGCCTAAACTGCTTTTCCAGAATTCCATATATCCTTTTTACCTTTTGCTTTTCCCTTAGCTGAATCCTGTAATCGGAATACTTCTCCCTTCTCTGCACTGGGCCATGTTGTCCAGGTGGATATGATCTCCTCTCAAAACTACATTTGTCTGTATAACATCTATCTCCCTTCAGGAATAACTTCATACCCTCTCTACGGCATAACCTACAAACAGGTCCTGTATATCTTGCCAAAGTAAATCCTCCTTATTTTTTTATTAGACTCTTCTTCTCTTAGGAGGCCTACATCCATCATGTGGTATAGGTGTAACATCCCTGATAACAGTTATAGTAAGACCATCTACCTGAAGGGCCCTTAACGCGGCCTCCCTGCCAACACCAGGCCCTTTTATCCTTACCTCTGCAACTCTGAGGCCATGATCCATTGCTTTTTGAATTGCATCCTTTGCAGCCATCTGGGCAGCAAAGGGTGTGCTCTTTCTTGACCCCTTAAATCCTACCCTCCCGGCACTTGATTGGGCAATCACATTTCCCTGGGTATCAGTTACTGTAACTATTGTATTATTAAATGTGGAATGTATATGAATTATTCCAGTATGGACATTCTTTTTCTCTTTTTTTGACTTTTTCTTCCTTGCCATATCTTATTCTCCTTCTCTATTGAGAACTCTTTTTCTTTCTTGCACCTATCCTTGCCCCTCTTGGGCCTTTCCTTGTTCTTGCATTTGTCCTTGTCCTCTGTCCTCTTACAGGAAGACCTCTTCTATGCCTTAATCCTCTATAGCATCCTATCTCCATAAGTCTCTTTATATTCATTGCAACTTCGCGTCTCAGCTCACCTTCTACCTTATATTTTTCATCTATTATCTTCCTTATTTTAGTGATCTCATCTGGTTTAAGATCATTGGCCTTTGTATTAGGATCTATCCCTGCCTCTTCTACTATCTTTTTGGCACTGCTTCTTCCGATTCCATATATGTAAGTTAATGCAATCTCTATCCTTTTATTTGGCAGATCTACACCCGCTATTCTTGGCATAACTTAATTCTCCTATCCTTGTCTTTTTTTATGGCGTGGATTTTCACAGATGACCCTAACTATACCTTTTCTTTTAATAATCTTACATTTCATACATCTTCTTTTTACAGAAGGAGAAACCTTCATCTCAAGACCTCCTCTCTATTTGCTTTCCCTATAGATAATCCTTCCCTTTGTTAGATCATAAGGAGAAAGCTGAATCTTTACCCTATCTCCTGGAAGGATTCTTATATAGTGTTTTCTCATTTTTCCAGAAATATAACCTAACACTTCATGTCCATTGTCCAGCTCTACTTTAAACATTGCATTTGGAAGTGCTTCTTTAACTGTTCCTTCAACTTCAATTGGTTCTTCCTTTACCATATCTTTCCCTACCTATTTTAACCTCACAAAACCTCTTTTTACAAAACCTTCATAATGTCTCATAAGTATATGAGTTTCTATTTGTGTAATTGTGTCCATCGCTACTACAACCACTATGAGTAGCCCTGTCCCTCCAAAATAGAATGGAACGTGTAATTTATATATCAAAAATTGAGGCAATATACAAATGGCAGACACATATACAGCACCCCAGAATGTAAGTCTTGCAAGCACTTTATCTATATATTCTGCAGTGCTTTTCCCGGGTCTTACTCCAGGTATATATCCTCCCTGTTTCTTTAAATTCTCGGCCACATCTATAGGATTAAGCTGAATAGCCGTATAAAAATAACAGAAGAAGAAGATAAGTATTACATAAGCCGTTATATAGACAGGATTTCCAGGACGCAGATAAGATACTATCTGATGCAAAAGGGGCATCTTATCAGGACTAATAAAGTTTGCTATTGTTGCAGGAAACATAAGCATTGAGGATGCAAAAATAGGAGGAATAACACCAGCAGTATTTACTTTTAAAGGCATATGAGTAGTCTGTCCACCATATATTTTCCTTCCAATAACCCTCTTTGCATATTGAATAGGAATCCTTCTTTGCCCTTTTTCTACAAATACTATTACTCCGATAACCAGGATCATAAATGCCAGTATAGCAAGCATAAAGATAGGTGTAATC
>JALVZP010000179.1:0-1872 GCA_027037575.1 Desulfobacterales bacterium
GCATAATCTAAAGGATATAGAGCTTTCTATTCCAAGACAGAATCTTGTTGTAATAACAGGTGTTTCTGGATCTGGTAAATCCAGCTTAGTATATGATGTGATATTTTCTGAAGGTCAAAGAAGATACTTGGAATGTCTTGCATCATATGTAAGGCAGTATATGAAGATAATAGAAAGGGCAGATGTAGATTTTGTCTCAGGGCTTCCTCCAACAGTTGCTATTGAGCAGAGGATAAGTCAGGCAGGAAAAAGATCTACTGTTGGAACAATAACAGAGATATATCATTTCTTAAGACTTCTATTTTCAAAGCTTGGAAAAAGATACTGTCCATCATGTGGAAGAGCGCTTGAGGTTGTAAATGAAGAGGAGATCATAAAAAGGGTAGTGGAAAAATATAAGGGTAAGGATTCTCTTATTCTTGTTCCAAAGGTAATGAAAAGAAAGGGAATATACAGGGATCTATTTTCTAAGGCATTGAAAAAAGGAATAAGGAAGGCAAGGGTAGATGGAAGAATTGTAGATATAAGAGAGGATATGGCACTTGAAAGATATAAGGAACACAATATAGAGCTTATATTTGGAAATATTCCTAAGAAGGGTGCAGAAGAGTTTGTATCATCTGCACTTAATGAAGGAAATGGAACAGTTATTGTACTTTCTAAGGAGGGAGAAGAGATATTTAGTAAGTATGGGATATGTCCTGAATGTGGAATAAGCTTAAGTGAACTTGATCCTCTAATGTTTTCATTTAATAGCAGATATGGTGCATGTAGCCTCTGTGATGGATTAGGAATAATAGGTGATAGGATATGTCCTGAATGTGGTGGAAGCAGACTTAACAAAGAAGCACTTTCTGTAAAGATAAATGGATATTCTATTTGGGATATGACAAGGATTTCAGCAGAAGAGCTTTTTAAGCTTTTAAAAGAGATTCCATTTTCAGAAGATGAGATGAAGATTGCATCTCCTATACTAAGGGAGATATTTTCAAGGCTTTATTTTATGAAACAGCTTGGAATATCCTATCTTTCCTTAGATAGAAGTGCTGATACCCTTTCTGGAGGAGAGGCACAAAGAGTAAGATTTTCTGCACAGCTTGGATCAAATCTAACAGGTGTATGCTATATACTGGATGAGCCTACAATAGGGCTTCATCCAAGAGACAATAGAAGGCTTATAGATGCATTAAAGAGGTTGCGGGATAAAGGAAATACTGTGCTTGTAGTTGAGCATGATAAGGACATGATAAAGAGTGCAGACTATATAATAGATATTGGTCCTGGTGCAGGAGTTTATGGAGGAAGAGTTGTTGTAAAGGGAAGCTTAGAGGAAATAAAGAAAGCAAAGGATTCAGTTACAGGAAGATTCATAGATATAAGACCTTCTATTACTTCAAGGCTTAGACCATACAAGGAAAGACCAGAGATAAAGGTAATTGGTGCATATGAGCATAATTTAAAGGAGATAGATGTAGAGTTTCCCTTAGGAGTGCTTATATGTATTACTGGAGTAAGTGGATCTGGAAAATCAACACTTGTAAAAGATGTTCTACTTGAAGGACTTAGGCAAAAACTTAACAAAGAAAGGCTTACTGTAAAATGTAAGGATATAATTGGATGGGAAAGGATAGGCAGAGTATTAGAGGTAGATCATAAGCCAATAGGAAATACACCAAGATCTATTCCAGCATCATACATTGGAATACTTTCTCATATAAGGAATCTCTTTGCAAGTGTTCCAGATTCAAGGGAAAGGGGATATAGCCCTGGAAGATTTTCCTTTAATGTAAAAGGAGGAAGATGTGAGGAATGTAAGGGATTTGGATATATAAAGGTAAGCATGAACTTTCTTCCTGATGTGTATATAAGGTG
>JALVZP010000179.1:1882-2730 GCA_027037575.1 Desulfobacterales bacterium
TTCCACATATAAAAAGGGCAATTTCTCTTGTATGTGATGTAGGGCTTGGTTATTTAAGGCTTGGTCAGCCAAGTCCTACACTTTCTGGAGGAGAGGCACAAAGGATAAAGCTTGTAAAGGAGCTTTCTAAATCCTCAAATCATCATACTGTCTATATACTTGATGAGCCAACTACAGGGCTTCATATCTCAGATGTGGAAAGACTTATGAATACACTTCATAGGATAGTAGATAAGGGAAATACAGTTATTGTGATAGAGCATAATTTAGAGGTAATAAAGGAGGCAGACTATATAATAGATCTTGGTCCTGAAGGAGGGAAGGAGGGAGGAAGGGTTGTTGCAACTGGAACACCAATTGATTTTATAAATCTTCCACCAAATATTTCCCACACAGCAGATGAACTAAGGAGATATATTTTATAGTAGAACTGTAAGTTTCTTTTGGTCTTTAAGTCATAGATAAAATTGGCTAAAATCAAATAGAACTAAAGAAAGTAAATTTTTCTTTTGTGGAGGAGAGATTGGAAGGATTTGGTAAAACTACGCGTTACTTTTCGAAGTTTGTTTTGAGAAAGAGGCCTTATATTAAGCCTGAATGAATTGAGCAGGCCAGAAAAAACGATGTTATGGTCAGAGAAACACAACCTGATGACAGAGCAACGGTGTGGCTGCATATCCGTGAACAGAACCTCTATTAGATACTATTACTATCCAGACACCGATACTCTTTACATCGAGTTTAATAAAGCCGCAAGCGTTGAATCCGAAGAAAGACCTGATGGAGTGGTTGTTGATTACAATGAAAACGGTGAAATCATTGGGATAGAGATAGAAAGAGCAGGGGAG
>JALVZP010000180.1 GCA_027037575.1 Desulfobacterales bacterium
GAAGGGATGTGGAGTCGATGATCAGGGATCTTACTGAACTTGCAGTTAATATGGCAAAGAGGGAAGAGCAAAAAAAGGTAGAATCAAAGGCAAGGGAGCTTGCAGAAGAAAGACTCTTGGATATTCTTCTTCCAAGAAGGAGAAGAAGGGCTCATAGAGAAGATGAGCAGTTTGGTGGGCTTGAGATAGTAAGAGTAGATGATCAGGAAAAAAGCTATGTAGCAACAAGGGAAAAGCTCAAGAGAATGTTGAGGGATGGGAAGCTAAATGACAGATATGTGGAGCTGGAAGTAAAGGAGACGAACATACCCATGATAGAAATATTTTCTGCTGCTGGATTGGATGAAATGGAATTTAATATAAGAGAGATATTTGGAAACATGTTTCCAGCAAGAAAAAAGAGAAGGCGTGTAAAGGTTCCTGAAGCACTTGAGATACTCACTCAAGAAGAGGCACAGAAGCTTATTGATATGGATAAGGTAATTGAAAAGGCAATAAGGATGACAGAACAAAAAGGAATCATATTCCTGGATGAGATAGACAAGATAGCAAGTACTTCTCGAGGTGCTGGGCCTGATGTGTCAAGGGAAGGAGTGCAGAGAGACCTTCTTCCAATTGTGGAAGGATCCACTGTTATAACAAAATATGGTATGGTAAGAACAGATCATATACTGTTTATTGCGGCTGGTGCATTTAATGTGAGTAAGCCATCGGATCTTCTTCCTGAGCTTCAAGGAAGATTCCCCATAAGGGTAGAACTTAAATCCCTTACAACAGAAGACTTTGTAAAGATACTTACTCAGCCAAAGAACGCCCTGATTATACAATACAAGGCACTTTTAAAGACAGAAGGGGTAGATCTCGAATTTGATGAAGATGCCATATATGAGATTGCAAGGATAGCAAGCCTTGTAAATGAAAGGACAGAGGATATTGGTGCAAGAAGGCTTCATACTGTTATGGAAAAGCTATTAGAAGATATCTCTTTTGAGGCACCTGATTTGAAGGAGAAAAATGTAAGGATAACAAAGGAGCATGTAAGAGAAAAACTGTCAGATATATTGGAAGACGAAAAGCTAAGCAGGTATATCCTATGATAACCCCAGCAGAAAGGGCAAATGTTTTAATAGAGGCACTTCCCTATATCCAGAAATTCAATGGCTCTACTATGGTCATAAAGTATGGTGGAAATGCAATGATAAATGAGGAATTAAAGCATAATTTTGCCCTGGATATATTGCTAATGAAATATGTTGGCATAAATCCCATTATTGTTCATGGAGGAGGGCCACAAATAGGAGAACTATTAAAGAGACTTGACATAGAGACAAGGTTTGTAGATGGATTAAGGGTTACAGATAAGGAGACAATGGACATAATAGAGATGGTCCTTATGGGAAAGGTAAATAAGGAGATAGTAAATCTCATAAATAAAAATGGAGGGTGTGCTGTTGGTCTTTCTGGAAAGGATGGTCAGCTTATTATAGCAAGAAAGATGAAATATATAAGGCCAAGAAATAACCAGCCACCAGAAATAATAGATATTGGACTTGTTGGAGAGATAGTAAAGGTGAATCCTGAAATACTTGAGACACTTACAAGAGATGGTTTTATTCCAGTAATTGCACCAATAGGAGCAGATGAGGAAGGAAATACATACAACATAAATGCAGATACTGTTGCAGGAAGAATTGCTTCAGCAATAAAGGCAAGAAAGCTTATTCTTCTTACAGATACAAAAGGTGTATTAGATAAGGATGGAAAACTTATTTCTACACTGAGGATAGATGAGGCAAAAAGGCTTATCTCAGATGGAACAATTAAAGGTGGAATGATTCCAAAGATAAGATGTTGCATAGATGCATTGGAAAATGGTGTAAAAAAGGCACATATCATTGATGGAAGAGAAAAACATGCTATTCTCCTCGAAGTATTTACAAAAGGAGGAGTAGGGACAGAGATAGTTAAGGAGTAGGAAAATGGAGCAGATAATTAAGGAAGCAGATAAATACATGTTTAGGACATATAAGAGATATCCAATTGTCTTGGTCAAGGGCAAAGGATGTAAGGTATGGGATGTAAATGGAAGGGAATATTTGGATTTTATTGGAGGAATAGCTGTTTGTGCACTTGGACATTCTTCTCCTACAGTAGCAGAGGCAATTAAGGAGCAGGTAGAAAAGCTTGTTCATGTATCAAACCTATTTTATACAGTTCCTCAGGTAGAGCTTTCAAAGTTCTTAGTAGAGCATTCATTTGCAGATAGGGTATTTTTTTGTAACAGTGGTGCAGAGGCAAATGAGGCAGCAATAAAGCTTGCAAGAAGATATGCAAATAAGAAATTTGGTGGAAAGAGAAATATCATAATCTCTATGGAAGGATCATTTCATGGAAGGACAATGGCAACTCTTTCTGCAACAGGGCAAAAGAAGATACAGGATGGATTTGATCCACTTCTTCAAGGATTCAGATTTGTTCCATTTAATGATATTCCTTCCTTAGAAAAGGCAATGGATGAAGATGTTTGTGCAGTTCTTCTTGAGCCTATTCAAGGAGAAGGTGGAGTAATCTGTCCTGATGAGGACTATCTTAGGGAAGTAAGAAGGCTTTGTGATGAAAGGGATGTAATAATGATATTGGATGAGGTTCAGGTAGGATGTGGAAGAACAGGAAAGCTTTTTGCATATGAGCATTATGGAATAGAGCCAGACATAATGACACTTGCAA
>JALVZP010000181.1 GCA_027037575.1 Desulfobacterales bacterium
TCTCTTTTTTTACCGCCTCAACCGCCACAACCTTCATCTGATTCTTCTTTTTTGCTTCTTCCTTCTTTGCCTCCTTCATAATCTCATCTGCTTCCTGCTGGGTAAGTATGCCCTTTTTTACAAGTATTCTTATCAGTATGCTTTCACTGCCTGCATGTGCAGGTTTGGGTATCAATAACAAAGAAAATGCCACAAGGCCTAAAAGCAATGAAAAAACCAAAACAATCCTTTTCATAATCTTTCCTCCTTTTTTTGAAAACAGTATAGGAGGATTGATTTAAAATGATATTTGATAAGGATTAATTTTTTGTTAAGCCTTTAATGGAAGGAATATATGGAAGGTAGTCCCTTTTTGGGGAATGCTATCTACGATAATCCTGCCTTTATGTAGCTCTATTATATGTTTGGCAATAGAAAGGCCAAGACCTGTTCCTCCAATCTTTCTGGATCTTGATCTATCCACCACATAGAATCTCTCAAATATCCTGGAAATATGCTCCTCAGGTATACCAGGGCCGGTGTCAGATATTTCTATCTCTACTTCCTCTTTTTTACAAAATGCTCTAACAGTTATCCTTCCTTTTTCTGTGTATTTTACTGCATTATCTATTATGTTTATCAGCGCCTGCTCCAATCTAAACCTATCAGCCTTAATAAGGCGTGCTGATTTATCTATTTGCACTAAAAAGGGAATTCCTTTTTCCTTTAACTTAGGATAAAACATGCTGAATATATCTTTAATCATCTCCTCCAGATCTACATCTTCCTTATTTAACTTTTTCATAATTTCAAGCTCGCTTAACAGTAGCAAATTATTTACTACATTCAAAATCCTCTCCACATTTCTATCTATGATTTGAAGAAACCTTCTTTTTTCATTATCATTTTCTATTTCAAGCAATGTCTTTACATATCCATTTATTGCTGTAATTGGGGTTTTCAATTCATGCGACATATTTGCTACAAGATCTTTCTTTATCCTTTCAGTATCTTTTAGGAAGCTTATATCATATAAACTTATAACTGCACTTTCCTGATCCTTAATAAATTTTATATTACACAGAAATGTCTTGTCTTCTATAGTGACTTCCTGCTGCATATCTCTTGGCTCTTTTTCAAAGTCCTGAATAAAGAGATTTAATTTTGGTTCTTTAAAGAATCGCCAGTAGGCTTTTCCTTCTATTTCCTGTTCCTTTATCAATTCCTTTAAGGCTTTGTTTGCCATAATGATCTTTCCATCAAGTCCAATTACGCAGAGACAGACAGGACTGGCATCAATAATATCTTTAAGTATCTGTTTTTCTTTTTGGAGTTCATTAAATAAGAACTCCAATCTCTCTGCCATATCGTTTATATTTCTTCCAAGCTTCCCAAGTTCTCCTCTTCTTAATCGCGTTATTCTTACGTTGAAATTTCCCTTGGCTATCCTTTCAACCTTATCAATCATGTCCTCTATAGGTATAGTAAGGGTCTTGGAAATTACAAGAGAGACAAGACAAGAAAAAAGTAGAATAATAACGAGATCTTCTGTTATATCTCTTTTTACCTTGCCAATCTCTGTATTTATATCATTCAGAAAGACACTTGTCCTTAAAAATCCTATGATATTGTTTCCTTCTGATATCCTGATGGCATTATAGATAAGATAACGATCCAGGGTGGTGCTATATCTTAAAGAAGATCCTTCTCCTCTTTTCATTGCAGCTTTTATCTCAGGCCTATTAATATGATTTTCCATACTATTGGGATCCTTGATAGAGTCTCCCAAAACAGTCCCATCTTTTGCAATAACAGTAATCCTTATTCCAAGCCTTTTTCCATATCTTTTACATGCCTTATCTATATCCTGCTGATTTCCAGCAATTAAAAGCTCCTTAAATGAATCATAAAGGGAAAGGGATATATTATGAAGTTCATTCTTTCCATTTTCTATGAAGATCCTTTTTATCTCATCTATGGAAAACTTCAAAAATAGAGATGAAATAAGGAGAATAACAATAAAGCTGCTCAGGAAGAATTTCAGGAATGTAGTTTTTTTAATTTTCACTTTCTCTTTATTCCTCTATCTTGTATCCTATGCCCCTGACACTCTTTATAAAAGAGGATGCAGGTCCAAGCTTTTCTCTAAGGTGTTTTATATGCACATCCACAGTTCTGTCCAGCACAAACCTTTCACTACCCCAGATTTCATCCAGTATCTGATCTCTTGTAAAAACAAAGCCTTTTTTCCTTGAAAGAATGAGTAATATCTTAAATTCAGTGGTAGTAAGCTTTATCTTCTTATCTTCCACAATAACCTCAAATCTGGAAGGGTATATCTTAAGGATATTTCCTACTTTTATTTCTTCATCCAACTCCAATTCATTTCCCTTTATCCTCCTAAGAACTGCTTTTATTCTTGCAACAAGCTCTCTTGGAGAAAATGGTTTTACTATATAGTCATCTGCACCAAGCTCAAGCCCAAGGACTCTGTCCGCCTCACTTCCTTTAGCAGTAAGCATTATAATCGGAACACTACTCTTTTTTCTTATAATTCTGCAAATATCAAGGCCATCCATATCTGGTAACATGAGATCCAGCACAATAAGATCAGGTAACTTCTCATTGAATCTCTTTAAAAAATCTTTAGCATTAAAAAATAGTTCTGAAGAGAAACCATTTCTTTTTAGATGAAATGATACAAGCTCACATATATCTGGCTCATCATCTACAACAAAAATAAGTTCCTTCATATCTCCTCTTCTTTTCCATGCTTAGCAAGTTGTGCCTTTTTCACAAAAATTGCGTCTTCAGCAATATTTGTAGAAAGATCTGCTACCCTCTCTAAGGATCTTACGATTCTTACAAGCTCTAAATAAACAGAACTCATTTCAGGATTTTGCTTTATCTTCTCAGAAAACAGCTTCATGCATTCATCCCTTAGCTGATCGATAATGTCATCTCTCTTAAGCACAGAGTGTGCTAATTCATTATCTTCATCAACAAAGGACTTTATCGCATCCCTTAACATATCTATTGTCTGTTTAGAGATTCTGTTTATAACAGGTTTCAGTTCAGAGAGATCATAAGGAATTACTTCAAGTGCACTTTCAGCTATATTCACTGCATGATCTCCTATTCTTTCTAAATCATAATTTACCTTCAGTGCAGAAAGAACAAATCTAAGATCCTTTGGTCCTGGATGATAAAGGGCAGTGGTTTGAGTGCAAAGCCGATCCATCTCCATATCCATGCTATTCATAATAGGCTCATCCTCTTCTATGACTTCATGTAGAAGATAGGTCTTTCTTTCCATAAAGCCTTTTAGACTCTTTATAAGCATTGTTTCTGCAAGGAAAGCCTCTGTTATCAAAAGCTCTTTTATACGACTTAGCTTTTTGTTTAACATAAAATAATACTCCTTTTATCCAAACTTACCACTTAAGTATCTTTCAGTTTGTAGATTCTTTGGTGCAGTAAACACCTTTTCAGTAGGGCCAAATTCTATTAGCCTGCCAAGATAGAGAAATGCAGTGTAATCAGAAATCCTTCCCGCTTGGGCTATGTTATGGGTAACTATTATAATTGTTACAGTTTTTTTGAGCTCTACAAGGACTTCTTCTATATAGGCAGATGATTTTGGATCAAGGGCAGATGTAGGTTCATCTAAGAGGAGAACTTCAGGATTCATTGCAAGGGCACGGGCAATACATAGTCTTTGCTGTTGGCCACCAGAAAGGTATATTCCCTTTTTGTAAAGGGAGTCCTTTACCTCATTCCATAGACCTGCCTTTTTTAAGGAACTTTCCACAATCTCATCTAATTTTTCTTTTGATTGCTTTGTACCATTTAATTTATAGCCTGCTATAACATTGTCATATATACTCATATTTGGAAAAGGATTTGGTTTCTGAAAAACCATTCCTATTTTTCGCCTTACTTCTATTGGATTCAGCTTTAATATATCATTTCCTTCAAGTAAAATTTTCCCCTCTATCTTTGCACCAGGAGTCAATTCGTGAAGCCTGTTAAAACAGCGAAGAAGTGTTGTCTTTCCACAGCCAGAAGGTCCGATAATAGCAGTAATTCTATTTCTGGGAATTGAGATATCTATATCCTTTAAAATCAAATCAAATCCATAATATGCCCTGAGTCTTCTTGTAGTTATAATGTTACTTTCCATCTTTTCGTGCCTATTCTGGATAAAAGATTTAGCAAAAATATCATAAAACAGAGTATAACAGATGCTCCCCATGCCTGTTTTATCCACTCTGGATATGGAGAAAGCGCATAGTTAAAGATGAGAAGAGGAAGAGATGCCATTGGCTTTAAGGGATTCAAATTGACATGAGGGCTCCCAAATGCAGTAAAGAGAAGCGGTGCTGTTTCTCCTGCAATCCTGCTTATTCCAATAAGTATTCCTGTAATGATGCCACTGAGTCCTGAAGGTATAACAACCTTTAATATAACTTTATAATAAGGAACTCCTAAAGCAAAGGCTGCTTCCCTAAGGGAATAAGGTATTATTTTTAAAGACTCTTCTGTATTGTAGACCACAACAGGAAGCATCATTATTGCAAGAGCAACTGAGCCTGAAAAAGCAGAAAATGCCTTCATAGGCTTTACAAGCCATAAGTAAGCTATGATACCAAGCACAATAGATGGAGCACTCTGAAGTATATCAATACAAATTCTTACTAACTCTACAAATCTTCCCTCCTTCTTTTCAGAAAGATAAATCCCTGCTCCGACCCCAATAGGAACAGCCATAAAAAATGCCATTAAACATATTATTGCTGTTCCAAGGATTGCATTAAATATTCCACCCCCAGATTCTCCTACAGGTTTAGGAAGGCCTGTTAAAAAATTCCAGTTAACTATTCCTATCCCTTCTTTGATGATATAAACAAGGATCAAAAATAGGGGCATGATAGTAATGAAGGAAAACAGGATTATAAGAGAAAATAATACCTTATCGATGACAAGACGTTTTTTCATTTTATCTCCAGTCTTTTTATTATATATCTTCCTGCATAATTAATAATTACTGTAACCATAAATAAAACAAGTCCTACCCCTATGAGGGCAGAAACATATATATCAGATGTTGCCTCTGTAAACTGATTTGCAATAGCACTTGCCATGGTATTGGCAGGTGCAAATATGCTTTTTGGTATCTGATTCCTATTACCTATTATCATTGTAACTGCCATTGTCTCACCAATTGCTCTTCCAAAGGCAAGAAGAACACCAGCAAATATCCCTGTTTTAGCATGTGGAATCACAATGCATCTTATTACCTCCCATCTTGTTGCTCCCAAGGCATATCCTGCCTCTCTCAGATCATCTGGAACAAGACTTATTACTTCACGGGCAATAGATGCAGTGTAGGGAATAACCATAGTTGCAAGCACAATAGATGCAGTAAATATTCCCACCCCATAAGGAATAATATTCAATTTTATTTCAACTTTCTGAACTATGGGAACAAGCACAAGAAGTCCCCAGAATCCATATATAACAGAGGGTATCCCTGCCATGAGATCAATTATATTTTGCAAAAAAATAGCCATCCTTCCTTTTCTTAAATATTCTCCTAACAGTATTGCTGTGGATATAGAAAAAGGAAGGCTTATCAAAAGAGAGAGGAAGGATGTTATCAAAGTACCTACAAGAAATGGGAGGATACCGAATTTGTTATTAACAGGGTCCCAATCAGAAGAAAGGATAAAACTTACTCCCATGTGTTTTAAAACTGGCAAAGAATTAATGAACAAAGTTATGCACATTCCAGCAGCAATTAAAATAACTGTGGATGCACATAAGAAGATAAGAAATCTAAAAATCCTGTCTTTAATTCCTTCCATATCACTTTAAGACGGACTTTCCATTATAGGTCATATCTTTTATTATGGCTTCTGCCTTTTTTACAACAGCCTCTGGAAGTCTTGAATAAAGAAGTTTTTCATTATATTTCTGGCCTTCGTGAATCATCCACCAGAATAGCTCTGCAAGAGCCTTTGCTCTTTTTTTAGATCTTCCATTATATGCCTGTTCTTTATAAAAGATAATCCATGTAAAGCTACTAATGGGATAACCATATTCTGCATCTGTATTGGTGATTGATATTCTTGTATCAGCAGGAATAGATATATTTGCAGCAAGAGACACAGATTTCATTGTTGGCTTTATAAAATGTCCTGATTTATTTCTTATAAGAGCTACAGGCATATTATTCTGTCCTGCATATATAAGTTCCACATAACCAATAGCACCAGGAATCTGCTTCACAAGGGCTGCAACTCCAGGATTTCCTTTTCCTCCAAGTCCAATAGGCCAATTGAGACTCTTTCCCCTTCCGACCCTTTCCTTCCATTCCTTGCTTACTTTGCTTAAATAATCACTAAATATAAAGGTTGTGCCACTTCCATCAGATCTATGAATAACAACTATATCAAGATTTGGTAGTTTGACATCAGGATTTATTTTTGCAATCCTGCTATCATCCCATTTTTTTATCTTTCCCAGAAAGATATCAGCAATAATATCAGGCGTAAGCTTCAAGACAGGCTTTCCAGGAAGATTATATGTAATTACCACAGCACCAAGACATGTAGGGAAGTGAAGTATTTTTGCTGGAGATCTGCTTAACTCTTTATCACTCATAAATGCATCTGTTCCACCAAAGTCTACTACCCTGTTTATTAGCTGTCTTATTCCACCTCCAGATCCTATTGCCTGGTAATTGACCTTCACACCTGTAATCTTCTCATATACATAGAACCATTTGGCATAAAGGGGATAGGGAAATGTTGCTCCTGCTCCTGTTAAAACCAAACTTTGAGACCAGCAAACTCCATAAATGAAAATCATACAGACTATTACAAATATGTCCAAAAGCCTTTTCATACTTAATCCTCCCTTTATTTTTCTGAACAAGGATATTGAAAAAATGTAAAATGGAGATAAAGAGAATGTTAAAATAATGTTAAAAGTGTATTTTGGATGTTTCAAAAAAGCACAAATGTATATTCGATTTGAAATGATATCTTTTTTTTGTTAGATAATCAGTGCAAATCTTGATAAGGGGTGTTGTCATGAGCAGAGAAAATATAATTACCATAAATGGTCAGGAATTTAAATTTGAACCGGGAGAGACTATCTTAGATGTTGCCACCAGAAATGGCATACACATACCAACCCTATGCTATCTGAAGAGGGCATCATCTCCTACAGGTGCATGCAGGATGTGTGTGGTAGAGGTTGAGGGTGCAAGGAATCTTGTTGCATCCTGCTCAACCCCTGCAGCTCCTGGAATGGTGGTAAGGACAGATACAAAGAGGGTAATAGAGGCAAGGAGACTCAACCTGGAACTTCTTCTTTCTTCTGGAAACCACAACTGCCTTGTCCAGGATCTGAATCAGGATAACTGGACAGATTTTCAGTTAGATAGCCTTAAGATAAAGGAGCATGAAAATATATGTCCTGCATATGGAAGATGCAGACTTCAGGATCTGGCAATTCAATACGGGGTGAAGCCTCGCTTTATACCAAAGAAAACAAAATATCCTGTAGAAGAGAATCCATTCTTTATAAGGGATTTCTCCAGATGCATCCTTTGTGGAAGATGTGTCCAGGCATGCAATGAAATTCAGGTAAACAATGCAATAAGCTTTGGATATAGGGGTGCTGATACAAAGGTTGTCGCAAAAGGAGATTATCCACTTACAAATTCAGACTGTGTATTCTGTGGAGAATGCGTCCAGGTATGTCCTGTTGGTTCACTTGTTCCAAGGAGCGTCATAATAAATAAGGTTTTACCCAATGAAGTGAAGAAGATAAGGACTACCTGTTCTTACTGTGGAGTAGGGTGCCAGTTATATCTTCATGTAAAGGACAATAAGATAGTAGAGGTTACTGGAGTAGAGGATGTTCCACCAAATTATGGAAGTCTCTGTGTTAAGGGAAGGTTCGGATATGAGTTTGTCCATCATCCAGAAAGATTGAAGAAGCCCCTTATAAAGGAGAATGGGAAATTCAGGGAGGCAGAATGGGATGAGGCACTTGAGCTTGTTGCAAATAGGCTGAAGGAGATAAAGGAAAAGTATGGGCCTGACTCCATGGGATTTCTTACAAGTGCAAGGGCAACAAATGAGGAAAATTATATTGCGCAGAAGTTTACAAGGGCGGTTCTTGGAACAAACAATATAGATCATTGTGCCCGTCTTTGACACTCTTCAACTGTGGCAGGTCTTGCCGCAGCATTTGGTAGCGGTGCAATGACAAATACAATTGCTGATCTGGAAAAGGCAGAAGTTATTCTTGTTACAGGATCTAATACAACAGAGAACCATCCTGTCATATCCACATATATAAAGAGGGCAGTAACACAGAAAGGTGCAAAGCTTATTGTTGTTGATCCAAGAAAGATAGATCTTGTAAGGTTTGCAAAAATCTGGATGAGGCAAAGACTTGGAACAGATGTAGCATGGATAAATGGGATGATGCATGTAATTATAAAGGAAGGGCTTTATGCAAAGCAGTATATAGAGGAGAGGACAGAGGGATTTGAGGAGATGAAGAAAGTTGTGGAAAAATATACTCCTGAGTATGTGGAAGAGATTACAGGGATACCAAAGGAGAAGCTGATTGAAGCAGCAAGGCTATATGCAAAGGCAAAGGCTGCATCCATTGTCTATGCTATGGGAATAACTCAGCATATAACAGGAACAGATAATGTAAAGAGCCTTGCAAATCTGGCTATGCTTTGTGGAAATGTGGGAGTAGAAGGTGGAGGAGTAAATCCACTTAGAGGACAGAATAATGTTCAAGGTGCATGTGATATGGGAGGGCTTCCAAATGTCTATTCAGGATATCA
>JALVZP010000182.1:0-1818 GCA_027037575.1 Desulfobacterales bacterium
GACAAGAAGTATATTATAGGTGAGACAGAATATGGAATAGTATTTTGTTCTGTTCTTGGAAAAGAAAATATTGTGGCTGTTCAGTTTCACCCTGAGAAGAGTGGGAGACCAGGATTAAGAATATTAGAAAATTTTTGCAAATGGGATGGATCCTATGCTCAGTAGAAGGATAATTCCATGTTTGGATGTAAGAAATGGCAAGCTTACTAAGGGGATAAAGTTTAAGAACAATGTAGACATAGGTGATCCTGTAGAGGCAGCAGAGAGATACTATGAAGAAGGGGCAGATGAGCTAATATTCTATGATATAACAGCATCTTATGAGAGAAGGGATATTATGATTGATACTGTAAAGAAGGTAGCAGAGAGGATATTTATTCCATTTTCTGTTGGAGGAGGAATAAGGACAGTAGAGGATATGAGGAAGGTGCTTCTTGCTGGTGCAGAAAAGGTAAGTATAAATTCTGCAGCAGTAAGGAATCCTGACCTTATCTATCAGGGTGCAAAGGAGTTTGGCAGTCAGTGTATTGTCCTCGGAATGGATGTCAAGTGGGTAGGGAAAAAAGAAGGGATACCAAGTGGATATGAGATAGTTATTGATGGTGGAAGAACATATACAGGAATAGATGCACTTGAGTGGGCAAAGAGGGCAGAAGATCTTGGCGCAGGAGAGATATGTCTTAATTCCATAGATGCCGATGGAACACAACAGGGATATGAAATAAATCTGACAAGGCTCATCTCCACAAATGTGGATATACCTGTAATAGCATCTGGTGGGGCAGGAAGGCCTGAACATCTATTAGAAGTTCTTACCAAAGGAAAGGCAGATGCAGCACTTATTGCTTCTATTGTTCATTATGGGAAATATAGTATATATGAATTGAAGAAATTTTTGATGGAACGTGGTATAAAAGTAAGGATGAAATGGTGAAGGAGGTGTAAATTATGGCAAAGATTCTTATAGTAGATGATGAGGAGCATATCCGTTATCTATATTCAGAAGAGCTATCAGAGGAAGGATATGAGGTGGTTACACATGATGGAGGAGAAGGACTACTTGAGAAGATAGAGGAGGAAAAACCGGACCTTATTGTGCTGGATATTAAGATGGGTGACTATAATGGATTAGATCTTCTTCAGGAGATCAGAAACAGATACTACGATCTTCCTGTAGTGCTTTGCACTGCATACGATACATTCAAAGAGGACATAAAGTCTATTGCAGCAGACTTCTATGTGATAAAGTCCTTTGACCTGACTGATCTAAAAAACAAGATAGCTATGGCACTCGAGGCATCTCAGGTCACATCAGAAGAAGAAAAATAATACTTTTCTTTCTCAGTCTTTTTTCTATCTCAGGCTTAGTAGCACATATCTTGTATATTCGCCATCATAAACCAAGAGTAATACCTTTCCTGTCTTCTTAGACTTTTTGAGTGCCTTAAAGAACTCTCTTGTATTCTTCACAGGAATCCTATTCACTTCTATAATAAGCATACCAGGTCTTAGACCTGCCTGATCAGCAGGGCTTCCAGGAGCAACCTCAGTAATAACAACACCCTTTTCATTTGTATATCCAAACTGCTCACGAAGATCTGGTGTAAGATTGTGTATATTAAATCCTAATTTCTTAAGGATCTTTGCCCTTGAGCTTAGAGTAAGTGTTGCTTTATTTAAATCTCCTAAGACAACCTCAAATTCCTTTCTCTTTCCATTCCTTATTACAACAATCTTTACTTTTGTTCCTGGTGGAGTGAGTGCAACCATATTTCTAAATTCACTCACATCCGTTACCTTCTTCCCATTAAACTCTAT
>JALVZP010000182.1:1828-8830 GCA_027037575.1 Desulfobacterales bacterium
CGTCATCTCCTGGATCATAACGCCCAGGTATCCTCTTGTAACCTTTCCTTTTTCTATAAGCTGCTTTTCAATAGCCTTTACCATATTAATTGGGATTGCAAATCCTATCCCCATATATCCGCCACTCTTTGTAAATATGGCAGTATTAACTCCTACTGCCTTACCATCCATGTTTATTAGTGGCCCTCCAGAGTTTCCAGGATTTATTGCTGCATCAGTCTGAATGAAGTCTTCATAGTCAGTTATTCCCACATTGCTTCTTCCCTTTGCACTCACAACACCGACTGTAACTGTATAAGACAGGCCAAATGGGTTTCCTATTGCCATAACAAGCTCGCCTACTTTTAGCTTATCAGAATCACCTAAGGGAAGCACTGGAAGGTTATCTGCATCAATCTTAATTAATGCAATATCTGTATTGGGATCTGTTCCAACGATCTTTGCCTTAAATTCCCTTCCGTCATGAAGCCTTACAATGATCTTATCTGCACCTGCTACTACATGATTATTGGTCAGGATATAGCCATTGTGTGAAATGATAAAACCTGATCCTAATCCCTTTTGCTTATATTCCCTTGGAAATCGTGGGAAAGGGAAAAATGGGCCAAAGAAGTGTTTAAAAAAGGGATCTTCTTCAAAGAAATCAAATGGACTTGCCTCGACCTTTACCTTCTTTTCTACCTTTATAAATACAACTGCTGGTATTGCCTCATTTGCAATCTCAGAAAATGCCTTTGATACCTTATGAAGTATGATTATGTCATCCCTATTTATTTTTGCCTCTGCCGAGAAGGCAGAGACAAAGATCATGAATAATACCAAAAGGACACAAAAGAATCTTTTAGGATTGGGCTTTGGCATACCTTTCTTCTCCTTTCTCCTCTTCTACTGGATTTATTGCACTGATATGAAGCTTTCCATTTACTAAGTCTATCTTTATTGTTGCACCATCTACTGCCTCACCAGCTATTATCATCTTTGCTATTGGTGTTTCCACCTCTCTCTGGATAAATCTTCTAAGTGGTCTTGCTCCATATACTGGATCATAACCTGACCTTGCAATGAATCTCCTTGCCTCATCTGTAATCTCTATCTTCATGTGTCTTTCCTCAAGCCTCTTGGAGAGATCGTTTATAAGAAGTAGCACAATTTTTTCTACTTCTTCAAGTGTTAATGGCTTAAACATAACAATTTCATCAATACGATTCAGAAACTCTGGTCTAAAATGACTTCTCAGCTCCTGCATTACCTGCTCTTTTACATGTTCCTTTATCTCTCCCTTATCTGTAACACCTTCCAAGAGATAGTGTGATCCAATGTTACTTGTCATTATGATTATTGTATTTCTAAAGCTTACTGTCCTTCCATGACCATCAGTAAGCCTTCCATCATCAAATATCTGAAGTAGTATGTTAAATACATCAGGATGTGCCTTTTCTATCTCATCAAAGAGTATTACAGAATACGGCTTTCTTCTTACTGCCTCTGTTAGCTGACCACCTTCCTCATATCCAACATAGCCTGGAGGAGCACCAATAAGCCTTGATACGGTATGCTTTTCCATATATTCTGTCATATCTATCCTGATCAGGTTCTCTTCTGTATCAAACAGTGCCTCTGCCAATGTTTTTGCAAGCTCTGTCTTTCCAACACCTGTTGGTCCAAGAAATAGGAATGTTCCAATAGGCCTTCTTGGATCCTTTATTCCTGCCCTTGCTCTGAGGACTGCATCTACAACAAGCCTTACTGCCTCATCCTGACCAACAACCCTCTTATGTATTGTCTCTTCAAGCTTTAATAGCTTTTCCCTTTCTGTTTCCATAAGCTTTGAAACAGGTATTCCAGTCCATCTGGAAACAATTTCTGCTATTTCTTCTTCTGTTACCTCTTCCCTAAGAAGCCTCTTTCCAAACTTATTTAGCTTTTCCTCTTCCTCTTTCAGCTGTTTTTCAAGCTCCACAAGTTTTCCATATTTGAGCTCTGCTACCTTATTCAGATCATATTGCCTCTCTGCAACCTCAATCTCATGCCTTACCTTTTCTATTTCCTCCCTCAAGGACTGTATTCTCTTAATAAGCTCCTTTTCCTTTTCCCACTGTGCCTTCATTACCTCTGCCTTTTCACGAAGCTCAGAAAGCTCCTTCTGTATATTCTTGAGCCTTTCCTGACTTGCCCTGTCCTTCTCCTTCTTAAGTGCTGCCTCCTCTATCTCAAGCTGCATTATCCTTCTCATTATCTCATCCAGCTCTGTAGGCATAGAATCTATTTCTGTCCTTACCATTGCACATGCCTCATCCACAAGATCTATTGCTTTATCAGGAAGGTATCTGTCTGTGATGTATCTGTGTGAAAGGACTGCTGCTGCAACAAGTGCATTGTCTGCAATTCTTACTCCATGATGGACCTCATATCTTTCCTTAAGTCCTCTAAGGATAGAGATTGTATCCTCGACTGATGGCTCTTCTACAAGGACAGGCTGAAATCTTCTCTCTAATGCAGGATCCTTTTCTATATACTGTCTGTATTCATCAAGTGTTGTAGCACCAATGCAGTGAAGCTCTCCTCTTGCAAGCATTGGCTTAAGCATATTTCCTGCATCTATAGCACCTTCTGCCCTTCCAGCACCAACAATAGTATGAAGCTCATCTATAAAAAGTATTATCCTTCCCTCTGATTCCTTTATCTCCTGAAGGACTGCCTTTAGCCTTTCTTCAAACTCTCCCCTATATTTTGCACCTGCAATAAGTGCTCCCATATCAAGGGCAAATATTGTTTTATCCTTTAGACCTTCTGGGACATCTCCTCTTACAATCCTCTGTGCAAGTCCTTCAACTATTGCAGTCTTTCCAACTCCAGGTTCACCTATAAGAACAGGATTATTCTTTGTCTTTCTGCTAAGTATCCTTATTACCCTTCTTATCTCGCTGTCTCTTCCTATAACAGGATCTAATTTTCCTGCCCTTGCCTCTTCAACAAGATCCCTTCCATATTTTTTAAGTGCCTCATATGTTGCCTCTGGCTCTGGGCTTGTAACCCTTTGATGTCCCCTTACCTCTGTAAGGACATTTAGGATTGTCTCCTTATTTATACCAAATTCAGAAAGTATCCTTCCTGTTGGTGTGCTCATTCCTTCCTCTGCAAATGCAAGAAGGAGATGCTCTACAGAGACATATTCATCCTTTAGATTCTTTGCCTCCTCCTGTGCCTTTAAAAGGAGTTTGCTAAGCCTTTGTGTAATATAGATCTTTCCTGATTCAACACCAGGTCCCATAACCCTTGGCTTCTTTTCAAGCTCCTGGATGATCCTTTCCTTTATTACAGCAACAGGAGCACCTATCTTTTCTAATATTCTTGGAACAAGTCCATTTTCTTGCTCTAAGAGTGCAAGAAATAGATGCTCTCCATCTACTTCCTGATGGTTATACTTTATGGCTATTGCCTGAGCAGATTGGAGAGCCTCCTGAGATTTTATTGTAAATTTGCTTATATCCATCTTTTTCCCTCCTTTATGGATTTGTTATCATATTTTTAAGCTCTCTTATTCGAGCCTCAAGCTCTTCTATTTTCTTTAAAAGTTCTAAAACAAGCCCTATACCAGCAAAATTTATCTCCAGATCATAGTGAAGCCTCATGATCTTTTGAATAAGGGGAATTACCTCCTTTGGAAATATCCACTCACCTGTTTGTGGGTCTTCTCCAATGGGATCTATAAGACCAAGCCAGACAAATTTCTCTATTAGTTCTATCTGGAGGCCTGTTATATTTGCTACCTGTGTTAAAGTTAAGTTCTCTACATTTATATTCAAGGGGTCATATATCATAAGTTTCATTTTTAGTAGCCTCCAATTCTTGGATTAAAAGAGGAGATCTTCCTTAGTTCTTCAAACAGTTCCTTTTCTCTTGGTGTAAGATGTTTTGGGACAACTATCTTTACAACTGCATAGAGATCTCCTGGTTCTCCCTTTGGATTGGGCATTCCCTTCCCCTTTATTCTGAGCTTTTGGCCAGATTGTATCCCTGGAGGTATGTTTAAACTTATTGGACCAGAAAGTGTGTTTACATTAACCTTTGCTCCAAGTGCAGCCTCCCATGGAGTGATTGGAAGGTCCATATATAGATCCCTTCCTCTTAGTGTAAATACAGGATGAGGCTCTATTTCTACCTTAAGATAGAGATCTCCCCTCTCTCCTCCATTTATCCCCTCTCCTCCCTGGCCTTTTAGCCTTATCTTTTGTCCTGGAAGTATACCTGGTGGGATCCTTACCTGATACTGCTTCTCCCTTAATACGGGCCTTCCATCAGGACCTATCTCCTGTGTCTGGATGGTAAATGTCTTTACTCCTCCCCTGTACGCATCTTCCAAAGAGATCCTTATAGTTGCCTCATAATCCCTTCCCCTTTGGGGAATCCTAAATCCCAGATCCTCGTATTCATATTCATAACTTGGCCTTCTTCTCCTTCCAAATCCTCCAAATAGCGCTTCAAAGAAGTCACTAAAGCCTTCTCCTCCCGTGCTCTTCCAGTAGTATGTCCTTCTTTCTCCAAAAGGGCCTTCTTCAAATTCTACATGGAAATCCCATCCTGGAGGTGGCCTAAACTCTTGTCCGTGCTCCCATTGTGTTCCAAGCTCGTCATACCTTTTCCTCTTCTCAGGATCGCTTAAGACCTCATATGCCTCATTTATCTCCTTAAATTTCTCTTCTGCATCAGGAGACTTGTTCACATCTGGATGATATTTCCTTGCAAGTTTCCTATATGCCCTCTGGATTTCCTCCTGTTTAGCATTTCTTGGAACTCCAAGTATCTTGTAGTAATCTTTATACTTCACTTCTAAGTCCCCTTTTACACTTGCTTTTTTCAAAAAATAAGCATGATCTCTAATATGTCAAACAGATATCAGCCAAAGATGATCTCTATATCCTCCTCATCCAGGTATTTTAGAGTGGAAAGATCAGATGAGATGAGCTCCTTGAATAGATGTTCCTTTTTCTTTTGCAAAAGCAGGATCTTCTCCTCTATTGTGCCCTTTGCAATAAGCTTAAAACTAAATATGGTATTTTTCTGACCAATTCTGTGTGTGCGATCTATTGCCTGTGTTTCTGCACTTATATTCCACCAGGGATCATATATAAAGACCATATCAGCAGCAGTTAGATTAAGTCCTAATCCTCCTGTCTTCAATGTAAGGATAAATGCCTTATATCTTGGATTTTCCTGAAACTCCTTTACAAGCCTTCCCCTTTCTCTTGTGGATCCTGTCATTACCAGAAATTCTATTCCTTCTCTTTTAAGGTCTTCTGAAATAATCTCTACTGCACTGAGGAAGTTTGTGAATATAAGTACTTTGTGCTCATTTTCTATTGCCTCTTTTACCTTATCAATAAGTATATTTCTCTTTGAAGATCTGATTATTCCATTGCTCTTTACTTCTGGAACAGTTGCAATCTGCCTGAGCTCTGTTAATGCCTGAAATATAAAGAATTGACTCCTTTTTATCCCTTCAGAAGAGACATGTTCCTTTATAAGCTTATAAAAAAATCGTCTTCTCTCTTCATATAATGATGCCTGATCCTTGTTTAACTCCACATATATCACCTGATCTATCTTATCTGGCAGCTCCTTTAATACATCCTTCTTTGTTCTTCTAAGGATAAATGGATATATCTTCTTCCTTAATTCTTCTAATGCCTCTAAGTCGTTTTCCCTCTGTATTGGAAAGAGATATCTCTCCCTAAATTCCTTGAGAGAGGGAAACATGGAGGGGTTGAGGAAGCGGAATAGGGAGTAGAGTTCTAATAGATTGTTTTCTATTGGTGTTCCACTTAAGGCAAAGCGATGCCCTGAATCTATAAGACATACTGCCTTTGATATCTGAGATTCTGGATTCTTTATCTGCTGTGATTCATCAAGAACAATTGTATCAAATCTATATTCCTTCAGCTTTTCTATATCCTGTCTGAGTGTTGCATAAGAGGTAATAATTACCTTATGTCTCAATGCCTCTTCTATGTCCCTTTCTTTTCCATAGTAGATAAAGTAGTCTATCTCAGGTGAGAATTTCTTTATCTCCTCTTCCCAGTTAAAGATAAGGCTCTTTGGAACAACTATAAGCACAGGATCCTTTATCTTTTCATAAATTAGTTTGATCAGGGAAATTATCTGAAGTGTCTTTCCCAATCCCATGTCATCTGCCAGGCATCCTCCAAGCCTGTTATCATAGAGATACTTTAACCATTTTACACCATAGAGCTGATATGGCCTTAATGGAAGAGATAAAGAAATATCCAAATCTTGTATTTGATTAAAACCAAGAAATACCTCTTTTACTTTACTGAAGGAAAAATCCCTTTTCCTTTCTTCTAAGAGATCTTCTATAAGGGGAAGATCAAAGAAAGAGATCTTAATCCCCTTTTTAACCCGTCTAAATACCTTTTCAAGCCTTTTTATCAAAACCTTGTCTACAATTCCCTTTTCACCTGTTTTAAGCGGAATATAACCATATCTTTTATATTCATTTAAGAATTTCTCCAAGGAATATTCTTCATCTTCTATGACTATACTTGCATCTCCTTCCAAGAAATCTATTCCATAGCTTACATTAAGCCTGAGTTTTGGATTTAATGGTCTGAATCCATAAGATAAAAGATTTTTTGAGCCAAATATATCAAATTTATTGGATATATCAGGGAGGCATTCTGCTATAAACTTTCTTGCAAGCCTTTCCTCTATAATAAAAGTCTCTTCATTCTGAATAAATCCTTCTTCTATATGATTGGACTTTTTTATCTTCTTTAAAATGGATGAAATACTATCTATATAGGGAGAAAGATCATTTTTTTTTACTGGATAAACTTGTATTTCCTTTTTTTCATCATCTATCTTTGAAAAAAAGGAAAATAAGGGAGGAAATTTCTCTTTCATACCCTTTAAGGAATAACCCAATCTTATTATCAGATTCTTAAATTCATCTACCTCCTCTAAGTAAATAGCAGAAATAGCCTT
>JALVZP010000183.1:0-1705 GCA_027037575.1 Desulfobacterales bacterium
GCAATATAGATATGTTGCTATTAGTATTAGTTGCTGGTATTGGATATTTCATCTGGCATAGATTGACTGTTCTCAGTTCAAAACTTGAGGAATTAAAAAAAGAAATAGAAAAGCTAAAGAATAAAACGAAAGGAGGAGATCATGATTAGGTTTCAGTTCAGAAAAATTGTATTTATGGTATCATTAACATGTCTTTTATGTCTTTTAACAGGAGGAATAACTATGGTAAATGCACAAAATAAGCCACCTTTGCTTAACACATACTCTGCTCCAGGATATGCACAAGCCCCACCTCCTCCTGTAGGAAATGTGCCAGGAGCACCACCTCCAGGTCCTGGAATGGCACCACCACCTCCAGGACAGGTTCCACCACCAATGGCGGGTGGTTCATTCTCCGGAGTAATAAGAAATGCTGCCACTGCTGTTTCCACGGCCAAAAGAGCAAAGCCATATTTAGTGCCAGGAAAGGTATGGATCATGACTGCCCCACGTGGTGAGGTGGAAGTCAAGGCAGCTATTATTTACGATGGAGTAGCTGTAGCTGTCCTTCATTTCAATCCACAAGATGGTTCTTTATTACCTCTTGGTGTTCACCCCAGAGTCTTTGGTGTGAATCCACCTATTGAAAACATAAAACGCACCCTGGCTTCTATTGTGGGTGAACTTGAGGTATTAAATGGAGCTGAATACAGAGAACCTGAAAATGCATGGGCTGTTCCACTTGCCTATCAGGGTATGATTGTTGCACATTTAAAGATATATGCAGATGGAATTCATGTTGTTCCTGATTATCCAGCAAATCAGGAAATGCAAATGTATGGAAGATAAAACGGAATTTGTAAAAACGATCAAGCTGAGGACTTTTCCGGTCTTGAGTCAATGTCCTGCTTTACATTAGAATAGGGTAGTGGTTCACATTTTCTAATTCCCTTAAAAATGTAGCTGCCATACTATCTGCCACTTATATTCATCACCAAGATTGTTTCCAATTACAGGAAGACTACCTCTTTCCCCAGCATTAGCTCCATAGTCTGTCTTTTCAAAGGTAAGTATGAGCTTATTTTCTTTATAAATATCATAACCAAGTCCAAAAATATACATTCTATATGCTGTGTTATGGTCAGTTATATGGCCATTTATATCCTGATCAAAATGATCATATCTCCCAAAAATATGAAACCTTGCTGATAAGATAGGAAGCCTGTAGTCCATGAAAAAAGAGTAGCATTCAGTTCTAAGGGCATCTCCTTTTGCATCTACCCATGTACCCTTTGCATTCCCCTTTGTCCTGAAGTATTGGCCTGTGAATATAAAATCAGGTCTCTGATAGCTGAGCATAAAAAGATTTACTTCGTAATCAGGATAATTTCCATTTAATGCTTTTGTATCAGAGCTTCCTCAAATTTTATAGTCAGCTTCCTACAAGTAAAAAATACTATACAGATAACTACTCAGTATATGATGAGCTTCCCTATGATGCTCACATAAAAGGAAAAGAAGGAAAGAATAAGAAATAGACTGGCAAGACTTAAAAGAAAAACTAAGGCTTATAGTAAAAGCTTACCAATGTTAATTGCTTCTGTTGCTTTTTTGTTTGTTTATTGTGGTTGGATATGATCATCATGAATAGAGAATGCCCGTCTCAGACAGCACTTGATTATAAAATACTTGATGGAGTATATTATAAATTATGCAAAGTTAGGAT
>JALVZP010000183.1:1715-8821 GCA_027037575.1 Desulfobacterales bacterium
CTTCAATGTATTGCTCTTACTTAAAATACAGATTCACGATTCCTACCTTAACCTTAATTATTCTATTTTTTTTGTTCTTCGATCCCTGCTTTGCAGATAAAGTAATAGAGGTTTCATCTGAGGGAAAAACAGAACAGGAAGCAATAAACAAAGGCATAAGAAAGGCAGTAGAGCAGGTGCTTGGTCTATATGTGTCATCTGAATCATCTGTCATGCAAGGAAGATTGATCTATGACAAAATCAGAACTTCCAGTGCAGGATATGTAAAGGGCTATAAGGTTATCCAGGAGATAAAAGACCCATTCTCTGGTGTCTTTAAGATAAGGCTTAGGGTTGTTGTGGATGATATAAAGATGGAAGATGTAATTAAACAATTCTTTAGTGACAAAAGATTTCAGAAGACATTTCAGGATATAGAATTTAACAAAAGAAGAGTTGTGGTGATGTATTTACCAGAAAAGGGTTCTAACATACCCTATGAATCAAGGCCTGTGAAAACAGTTATAGATCTAATAGAAGACAAGCTTGTAGATATGGGTTTTAGGGTATTTCTTCCATCTAATGCTATAGCAAATAATCCCATGGAAATTGCAAGGAAAAGTGGTAGTGATGCTGCTGTAGTTGTAAGTCTTGATTACGATAAATATCTAGCAACTGACGGCTATAGTGTGATAACTTCTACTTTGACTCTTAAGGCATATGATGTTAGCACAGGAGAACTTTTTGCAAATGTCCAGGAAGGGGGCAAAGCTATATTTCTGGACTATTACAATATTCAGGATGGAATAGAAAGGGTTGCTCTGAAGATAGCTCCAAAAGCTGTGGACAGATTGGTCAAAAAGATAGTTAAAAGATTTAGCACTGTAAGGGAAAACTTCGTTGTCCTTGTTCTTAGGCATGTTAACCCAGAACTTCAGGAAATGGTAGAAGAGAAGGTTCTTATTGGGTCTGGCTGGAAATACAGGATTATTTCTCAATCCCAAGATGAGATGAGGATAGAGATATTCACTGATGTAGATTCTACCTCAGTAAGGTGGATATTGAATGAACAGTTTAAGGCAAAAAAGATTCCTTTGAAGCCCATTGAAATGCAAGGAAGCATGATAGTGTTTGGGAGTATATAAATCATGTTTACCCTACTTTTATCCTCCTTTTGCCTTTTTATCTTCCTAAATGGCTGTACCTCACCGGGTGTAAGTTCTAAAGGTGCTATTGTAAATGTCTATCGCATAAATACCAGCACATTTAATATGGTTTGTTCTTCTGGTGATCTTAAAGGTATTTCCTACTTATATGTAGGAGAAAAGAGCATCAGGGGAACTATCTCAAGGCATGACAAAAAACTAATAGCTCAGTATGCAAGGGCAGTTTTTCAAGAAAGCGGTTTTATAACACCTGTTGCTATTCCATCCTTAGAAGGAGAGTATCCAGAATTATCCATTGATGTTTTAGAACTTTCTATAATAGACAAAAACAAAGAGTTGAGCATTGAGAGACAGGCAAGATTTGTAGCAAGCTTTTCCATAAGGCAGGCTGGAATAATAGACTGCTCGACTGCTGAACCTGTAGTAGTTCAAAAGTCCTTTGTTGAACCTAAGTATAAAAAGGATCAACTGCCTTCTCCTTCCAGATTGAAGGAACAAATAATAAGGGATGCTATAAGGAGAGTAATGGCACAGCTTGTTCCAGCAAAAGTAACAGTTCTTAGGCCTGTAAAAGGAGGACTTGGAATAGTTGGTAAGATATCAGATATGATAGATGCAGGCAATTGCGAAGGGGCATATCAGCTTGTAAAAAAGAAGATTGATAGCAAAGGTGGTGAAATAAAAGATGCTGATCTCCTGTATAATGCAGGTGTTGCTCTGGAATGCATGGCATGGAACACAACTGAAGATATTTCTCAACGGATAGATTATCTTAAATCTGCTCTGAGATATTATAGAAAAGCCAGTCTGATCAAGCCTAGTGATACAGATATACAGAGGGCTACGAAGGAGGTATCATTCAATATAAAAGTGCTCCTGAGGGCAATAAAGAATCAGAAAAAAGCAAAGGACTTTTTGAAAAGTTTTGGCGCTCCATCAGGATTCTAAAAAATGAGGAGATATCTTTTTCTTTTCTCCCTCCTCTTTCTTTTACCTCTCCTAATAGTTGGTTGTAGCACCAGTGGTGGACTTATGGATTTTGGAAATCTGCTAAATACCATTGCAGGAGAAGAGGCAAAAAAGAATAAGAATCCATTCATAGAGGCTGAAATAGACCTCCTTATAGTAGATGAGCTTTCTGCCATGATAAAGTTGAATCAGGCAATACTTGAAAGAATCCCCATATCATATGAAGATCCATGGCCTGAGCTTCTGAACGACTATTATAGGTATGTGGATTATAATGACCAGTTCACTGTAGCCTTAAAAGAAAGATATGATAGATGCCTTGAAAAGATGCTAAAGGATGATTTTTCCTTTTACAGAGTTTACAACTTAGATGCATATCTTGCGCTAATTACTATTGGAACATATAAGGAAAAAAAGGCAAAGAAAGTAGGACAAAGAGGTAGTAGAAGTAAATTTGCTGAGTTTTTGGCCAGTCTTATTCCCAATATCTGTAGTGCAGCAGGATCCAGTGCCTTTATAAAAGGATGCAAGACACTTGGGCTTGAATTTGAACATGCCAAATTGGTTCTATCTGCTGTCCCATTTGGGTGTGATTGTCCTTATTTTAGGAAAGAGTATCTTAGGAGTTATATCAAATCTGCCTGCTCAAGATCCAAGTCCTTTTTAAAAAGAAAAAAGTGCGATTTTTTTTATCTGCCAACTGAAGTGGTTTTGAATAGGTATCTTAAGAGCCGTAATGGAATAGGCCACTGGATAGATTTAAAAATTAACCGCTGCTGTTTCAGAACTGTTGAAGGAGAACAGCTTGGGACATTTAAACAGGTGTTCTATTCCCTCTTTGAACCAGAAATAAGAAGAAAAATGGAGGAGATAGACAGTGAACTTTTTTCAAATCAGGCTCATCTTGAAACCATAAAGTTGAGACTCAAGGATAAGAATCTTTCAAACTGGGAAAGGTCTGCATTGGAAAAGAGAAAAGAGGAATTAGAATTACAGATTCAAAGGCAGAAGGAGGCAATGAATAAGCTCTATAAGGGTGCCTTCCAAGAAATAAATATAACCAAAGAGAACATAAAGAAGGCTAAAAAACTGATGCAGATAGTGAGCTATATTGAAAGAAGCTTTATAGAAACGATGGAAGTTATAGTAAATCTTACCGTGAAAATGATAAATGATGCCAGATCTCTTACAAAAACCAATGTAACAATGGGGCTTGCCACATATCCCATCTTGCGTGAGAATGGAGTATTAGTGATTTCAGATGAAAGGTATTACAGAAATAGGTTCTCTTTGGTAATGAACAAGCTAATTCGGTTACATGTCAACTACTTTGGCATACTTGGCTATGCCATTGCACAGAAAAAGCAGGTAAGCAGATACAAAGAGTATCTGAATGCATTATTGCATCACCACTATAAATAAAGATTTACCAGAGCTTTTTTATTTGTGTGTGTGGATAATAGAATAGGAGGATCTCTTTATAAGATTTCTCCTTTCCCATATATGCAGAACCCCATTGGGAATAGCCTACTCCGTGTCCCCATCCTCTTCCATCAAATATATAAAGATCTCCCCTTCTTCTGATTTTAAAAAGGATTTCTGGAAGATTAAGAGCCCTTTTAAGGGTTGTGCGGGTTCTAAGGATCTGGATACCATATCTTGAAAAAACCCTTATCTTTATGATTCTACCAGATGGTCCTATTTGAGCAGGCTCTATGAGTCTAAGTCCTCTTACATCTATTCCGATTCTCCTGAATGCCTTTTCTATTTGGTCTCTTGTGAATCTCCTCTCCCACACTGCCATTTTTCCTTTAAGGCTTGCTGGATCAGGTTTGGCAATAAGATATGGCTTTGGTAAATTAAAGACTGCCCCTGAATCTGCCGTGTTTCCGCCACTGTTTGCAGTATACATAGCAAGAATTGGCCTTTCATTATAAACAAGAACCATTCCTTCTGTGTCTTTAACCGCCTTCGTGGTCCTTCTGGTCTCTCTTTCCACTCCTTTATATGCCTGATCACCTTCATCATCCACAAGGTCGTATTCCCAGTCCTTTCTGTGTAAGTATTGATAATAGGCATATGTCCTTGAACATATTGCCTGTGCCTTTAGAGACTCCATAGGCCATGAGCTATAAGATTCTGATGGCACAACAGAAAAGAGGTATTCTTCAATATCCACAAGATTCAGGATCAAAAGCCTGTTTCTCTTTAACTTTACAACAACACTTCCTCTAAGGGTCTTTTTTTTCCCAGAGCATGAAACCCTTATTGGTCTTTCTGACCTGAATATAAGCTTCCTTTTACCTGAATCTTTTCCATTTACAAGTATAGTGTTACTTTCTGCCAAAAGTAATTTTCCTCCTACATATGCCCTTTTTGCTGACTTGCATATCCTGACTCTCAGCTTAGGTCTAACTATCTTTACAGGTGGCTTAACAGGTGGAATTGCCTTTCTTATCTCTCTTAGTATTGCCTCTGCCTGAAATCTAAAGTGACCATAGGGATATCTTTTTAGATATTCCTCAAATACCTGTTTTGCCTCCTTTCTCCTGTTTATACTGAAAAGCAAAAGTCCTTCCCTGAAATATGCTATCTCCCTTGCCTCTGGAAAATTCTTCTTTATATGTCTATAAACCTTAAGAGCCTGATCAGGAGCATCAAGAAAAGTAGAAAGAAGTGTTGCCTTCCCAAGAAGTGCATCGAGCTTTGTCTTTCTATATGTGGATATCTCTATTGCAGTTTCATAGCTTTCAAGGGCCTGCATGTATTTTCCCACATCTATAAGATAGCTTGCATAGTTTATATACCAGCGAGCTAATCGCTCTTTTTTCCAGTCTGTCTTAGAATAGGAAATTTCTGACAAAAAAAATGCAACAAAAACTATAGATAAAAATACAAACCTCTTCATATTCACTCCCTTCTCAGCACATCCATCATAAAGATAAGGCTTTTATCTTCTGGGTTCATTCTTATTGCCTTCTGAAGCATAGCCATAGCCTTTTCTTTTTCACCTTTGCTGATAAGATATCTTACATAAACCTGATATAGTCTCACTTCATAAGGAAATGCCTCTATTGCCTCTTTAAAAAGGCTATCAATACCTTCTGTTTCACCCATTGCCATCTTTGTATAAATGAGATACAGATACACATCCCTGTCCTTCTTTATCTCAATTGCCTTTTTAAAATACTCATATGCATCTCCATATCTTCTCTCTGAAAATGCCTTTTTCCCCATTGTCTTGTAATATTTAAACTTTTCCTGTAGTTCCTTAGCACTTATCTCCCTATTTCCTATCAGCACAATCCTTCTTCCCTCTGGAAAAGGTGCATCAAAGAGGCTTTTTACAATAATATTTCCTTCTATCCTTAGCTTGCTCGGAAGGGATGCTCCTAAGTAATTATCAGAAAGGACGATTCTTTGGTGCGAGATTATGTCTTTTTCTTTATTATTAAATATATTGTTGTTCAGGAGTTCAAAACTACCATCCTTTAGCTCAATCCCTATCTTGTTATCCCTTATGGTGCATCTATATATCCTTCCTCTACCTCCATAAAGGAGAATCCCTCTTTCAAATCCCATAATCTCCACATCACTTAGATCAACAATGGCATCCTCCATTGTAGATATACCACATCCCTTTTCATTTCCTTGTTTAACAGTCCCCTTAGAGATTCTTACATATCCATTATTTGCCCTTATACAGGAATTACATCCATCTAAGATAAAATTTTCTGCCAGAAGTCTTCCCGAATCAATCTCTATCCCTTTCCAGTCCTTGCCCGTAATTACAGCAGGTTCAGTAGCAGAACCCTCAATTTCAATCTTTCCTTTAACGAGGATCCCTACACCTGAAGACACTTTTATCTTTACGCCAGAGCCAATCCTAAGGATCTCTCCTTCTGGAACTATTGCATTCTTCTCAAGGATATATGTGCCTGCAATAAGGTTTCCCCTTAGGTTCTGAGAAAGCCTGATTTGCTTGAAAAAAGGAACAGTAACTGAAATAAGCCTACTTTCAGAAAGATTCCCTGCCTTATCAATAGACATTATCCTGTAGTAGTAGGTCCTTCCTTGAGACACCTTTGTATCAATAAACCTGACATCCTCTGTTCTTGCAACAAAGGAGGCTTTTCCTAAAGGCTTATCCGCCCTCTCTATTAAAAAACCCTTTATATCCCGGGTGTCTGCAATCTTCCATCTGATCTGGACCCCATCTTTGCTCACTTCTGCCTTTATATCTTCTGGTGGTTTTGGAGGAATTCCGTCTATGCTTATTGCACCTTCTGACTCAACCCAGACCCTTTCTGTTCCATTAGGTCTTATAAGATGTATCAGCAAGGGCTGTTTAACAGCATAATCACCCTCTTTAACTATGTAAAAACCAGAATATTCACCCCTTCCATTGCTGTTCATAGGGATATTCTTTTTAAACTCTCCTATGTCAAAGAAACAGGTCAAATCCTTTTCTGCACTGACCTTTACCGAAATTTTATCTCCCATCTTAAAAAGCCCTTTATCAATGTTTGTCTCCACTGAGACAATTTTTGGAAGCTTTGTTCCATAAGGATTATCAGGAATAAGCTGACTTATTCTCCAGGCCCATTCATATATTACCATCCTCATCTGCATCTTTGATGAAGGCTCAATAAATACGGCACTTGCTACAGTTGTAACAGCACCTAATGGAGACAGGGGAACAGAAAGCTTTTTTTGAGATACCTTTTCAGACCATGATCCAAGCTCTTTTCCATCCTTGTCAAACATTTTGACCTCTGCATTGATCTGAAAGATATTAAAAGCCAATACTGAAGTCATAGAAGCAGCATCTATTTTAATGAGGACAATGCCATCCAGATTAAGCGATTTACACACATGTTTTATCTGATCAGGAGAAATGCTATTCAGGGATACACCAAGTGCAGAGAGTTTCTTATCTGCCTCAGACAGGTTCATAACAGAATATCCCTTGCCCACCAAGTGGTTGTAAAG
>JALVZP010000184.1 GCA_027037575.1 Desulfobacterales bacterium
TGTCACATTTTCCCCATTTATAGATGATACTGCACTTATGGCAGATCTTGCACTTCCAGATCATACAAACTTAGAAAAGATGGATGAAGTAATCTGGCCAATGGGGATTCAGTATCCATTTTATGCTATTTCAAGACCTGTTTTAAAGCCAATCTATAACACAAGGAACTTGGGTGATGTAATAATTCAGCTTGCAAAGAAGATAGGAGGAAATGTAGTCAAGTCATTTCCATGGAACTCCTTTGAGGATGCAGTAAAGTATAGGGTAAAAGGACTATATGAAAGAGGAGGTTCTGTAAGCTATAAAGAGCCTGTCTGGGAGATGATGAAAAAAGGAAAGAGGCCTGAAAAAGGATATAAGAGCTTTTCAGATATGTGGGAAAAGATGAAGAAGAATGGATTCTGGTATGATGTTCCATCCTATGGAAAATATAGCTTTGATACTCCATCGAAGAAATTCGAATTCTTCTCACAGACCCTTTTAAATAAAAAGAAGGAAAAAAGTGATGAAGCATTTATGCCACATTATGAATCATATGAGATAGGTGTTTCTGAATATGATCTAAGGATGATTCCTTATGGAATGATAAATCTTTCAAGTAGCTGGATTCCATCTCCTCCATTTGTCTATAAGACCATATTTGACAATCAGCTCCTAAAAGATGACTCATTTGTGGATATAAATCCAAAGACTGCAAAGAGATATTCTCTTAAGCAAGGTGACAAAATAAGACTTTCTTCTCCTTCTGGTAGCATAAAGGTAAGAGTAAATCTTACAGAGACTGTTCCTCCTGATACTGTCTATGTTCCAATGGGATTTGGACACATAGGATATGATGAGTTTATTAAAGGGAAAGGAGCAAACCCAAACGAGATAATATATGGAAAGAAGGATCCAATAAGTGGGCATAAGATTTGGTGGAATACGCCTGTAAGGATAGTAAAGGTCTAAAAGAGGGATAAACCATGAAACAGGAAAAGCCCTTACACAGATATGGGATGGTAATTGACTTAGATAAATGCACAGGATGTGGGACATGTGTTGTTGCATGTGCAGCAGAAAATAACACATCTGTAAGGCCTGATGAATCTGACAAGAAGAGGTTTATAAGCTGGATGCAGCTCTATATGATTACAAATGGAAAACCATATCCAGAAACAGAGGTATGCTATATTCCAAGACCATGTATGCAATGCCAGGAGGATGGGCATGGTCATCCTCATCCTCCTTGTGTAAGCGTATGTGTTGCTACTGCAACAAGGGTGGATATAAATACTGGGATAGTAAGCCAGATTCCAACAAGATGTATTGGATGTAGATACTGCCAGGCAGCATGTCCTTATCATGCAAGGTATTTTAATTGGTGGGATGCATACTTTCCTAAAGGGAAGGGACTGGATAGATATCTTTCTCCTGAGGTATCTGTCAGGATGAGGGGAGTAGTTGAAAAATGCACATTCTGTCATCATAGATACATGAGGGCAAAGAGAAAGGCAGAGATGGAAGGAAGAACCGAGATAAGGGAGGATGAATATATTCCTGCCTGTGCAGAAGCATGTCCTGCAGGAGCAATAACATTTGGTGATCTGAATAATCCAAAACATAAAATAAACAAGCTTATAAAGAGTCCAAGGGCATTTAGGCTATTAGAGAGATTAAATACAAAACCAAAGGTATATTATCTTTCTTCCAAGGAATGGGTAAGAAGAAAGGCAGATAATTATCTGCCAGAAGAGCTTAAACCTGTTAAGATAGGGAGGTAAAAGATGTCACTCTTTCCAGAGGGTGTAAGTAGATGTCCAACAAAGAAGTTCTTTTTATGGATCCTTCCCTGGATGCTTATCTTTATATGGGGAATTATTTCTGCAATACTGTGTCTCTGGAAGGCACTTAATCAAACAAATATGAGCAATATCTTTGCTTTTGCCCTCTGGATTGTGTTTGATCTTGGACTAATTGCATTAGGTGCAGGTGCATTTTTTACTGGCTTTCTTACATACATAATCGGGAAAAAGGAGCTAAGGGACATAATAAATGCAGCAGTTATAATTGGATTTATATGCTACTCTGGAGCAATGGCAATACTTGGAATAGATATTGGGCAGCCACTTAGAGGATGGTTCATATTCTGGCATGCAAATATACACTCCATGCTTGTAGAGGTTTCATTTTGTATCACTTGCTATCTTATTGTCTTAACAATAGAGTTTCTTCCTATAATCTTGGAAAATCGAAAATTAGAAGAGATCAAGCCACTTAGGTTATTCGGGAAGAACCTCCATGGTATTATGGCTGTATTTGCTGCTACAGGAACATTCCTTTCCTTCTTCCACCAGGGATCTCTTGGTGGAATGTTTGGAGTAATGTATGCAAGGCCATTTGCAGCAAGGGGAGGATTCTATATCTGGCCATGGACATTCTTCTTATTTATCCTTTCTGCGATAGCAGCAGGACCATGTTTTACAATTATTATCGTAAAGATTGCAGAAAAGCTTACTAATAAGAAGCTTGTCCCTGATAGATGCATACAATTTTTAGCAAGGCTTTCTGGAATACTCCTTTCTATCTATATTGTCCTTAAGATTGCCGATACCATAGGATGGATATATGGAGAGGCACACAAAGCAGGCTTTAGATTTATGGACTTTTATAGAGAAGGTCCATATGGTGTGTGGA
>JALVZP010000185.1 GCA_027037575.1 Desulfobacterales bacterium
AATGTTCCCGTGTATGAGGTTGCATCAGGAGATTATATGCTAAATATTACTGCCACAATGGGACATTGCTATGATCTTGTGTTTACTAAAGGTTATTATGGAGTAGAAGTCAGGGAAGATGGTATATACCCAATATATGACTTCATTAAGAGATGTGAAAAGTGTGGTGAACAGTTTACTGAATATGATAAGTGCCCAAGATGTGGAATAAAGAGAAGGGTCTGGAGCAAGGAAGATATAATAGATGCATTAAAGGAGATTGCACAGGAATGCGATATGATATTTCTCGGAAGTGATCCAGACAGTGAGGGTGAAAAGATTGCATGGGATATAGCATGCTCACTTAGCTTCTATAACCCGAACATATATCGCTTGGAATTCCATGAGATCACGAAGAGGGCCATTCTTAGCACCATAGAGAACAAAAGAGAAATAGACATGAATCTTGTAAAGGCGCAGATAGTAAGGAGAATAGAGGATAGATGGATAGGCTTCGTATTGAGCCAGAAGCTATGGGATGTATTTGAGAGTAAGAGGCTCTCTGCTGGAAGGGTTCAGACCCCTGTATTGGGATGGATAGTGGAAAGGACAGAGGAATCCAAGGAGAGGATTCCGAAGACATTAATCTTTCTTGAAGGAGATATAAGGTTTGAGGTAGAAGGAGACTATACTGATCTGGAAAGAGTAAATGTCTCCGTAGAGGAAAGGGAGGATAAGATTCCTCCCCTCCCACCATTTACTACAGACATGCTCTTGAAGGAGGCATCTTCAAGGCTTGGATCTTCTGTCTCAGAGACGATGCAATTAGCACAGGATCTATTTGAATGTGGTCTTATTACCTATCATAGGACAGACTCTACTACTGTCTCCACAGTGGGAATGGGTATTGCAAAGGAGTATATAGAAAAGAATTTCCCTGGAATGTTTAGGCCAAGAAGCTGGCAAAGGGAAGGTGCACACGAATGTATAAGACCTACAAAGCCATGGAGTAGAAATGAGCTCAGAGAAAGTATAATGCAGGGCTTTATAAGGACGCAAAAACCACTTACAAAAAGGCATCTTTCCCTATATGAGCTTATATTTAACCGCTTTATTGCAAGTCAGATGAAAGAACCTTCTGTCTTAAAGCAGATTGTAAGATTTAAGCTGGATTCAAGAGAGATAGAAAGGGAAAATATCGTGAAGATAATAGAGGATGGTTTTAACAAGGTGATTCCAATAAAGCTCAACCCAGCCATAAGGGAAGGTGAACTGAAGGTTATAAAGAAGGAGCTAAGGCATGTTCCAAAGGCATATCCATTCACGCAGGGCGAAATAATAGCCTACATGAAGGAGAGAAATATAGGAAGGCCTTCTACCTATGCAAAGATAGTAAGTGTCCTTTTTATGAGAAAATATGTGTTTGAAAAGAGAGGAAGGGTAATCTCAACTGCGTTGGGAAAGAAGGTATATAGCTTTCTTTTAGAGAAATATAGAGATTATGTGTCAGAAGAGCTTACAAGAAGACTTGAAAAGGAGATGGACGAGATAGAAAACGGAGAAAGGAATTATCAGGAGATACTTAAGGACATATATAGGGAAGTAAGGGAAATAGAGGTGTCATAACTGCTTGTATTCTTCCTTGTATATCTCTGCCATTGTCAGGAAGATGGTTATGATAAGAGGGCCATATATGATTCCCATTATTCCAAAAAGCTTTATTCCACCAAGCACGCCAATAAATACAAGAACAGGATTCATCCTCATTCCCTGACCTATAATTTTTGGCTTTACTATGTATTCTGTAATGGAGCTGTATGCGATGTTGTATAAAAAGAAACCTATGGCAGTCTTTGTCTTTCCCTGAATAAGAAGGATAAGGGTAGCAGGAATAAATACAATAGAGGCCCCTACGATTGGAAGGAATGCCATAAATGCAATGACAGATCCCCACAGGATAGGAGAACCAAGTCCAAATATCAAAAAGCCGATACTTCCCATAATACCTTGAACTATTCCAGAAATACCATTTCCTACTATTATTGCCTTTGCCATTTCATGGAATTTATCCTCTATCCTTTCTATCTGATTTTTCGGTAAAGGTGCAATCTGAATGATGTATTCCTTAATCCTCTCTCCATCCCTCAGAAGGGCATATATTATGAGTATCATTAAGAAGAAATGAACGAGTAGGTTTATTATATTTGATGCACCAGAGCTTATCTGCTTATACAAGAAGAGTCCAATCTTTTTCCCAATAGATCTTGCCACATCTTGAATTACCTTGAAATTTATTTTAATACCTGTAGCCTTCTCTATAAGTCTCATTTTTTTCATGATTTCAGGATTGGCTTTCACTCTCTCTTCTATGTTCCTTATGGAAACAGCATTCGTGGTCTTTTTATAGAAATCAAATGCCTCCTCAGAAAGGCTTTTTATAAACCAGGCAATAGGAATAACAAGTATCAAAAAAATGAAGATAGACATTATTATTGCTGAAATATTATTTCTTTGTTTTAGCAATTTAGTCAGCTTAAGATGTAATGGATAGAATACGCTGGTAATCAGAAGTGCCAAAATAATAGATGGAAGATATGCCCAAAAGATGTAAAATAGGAGAGAAAGAGAAATTAAAAAGAGTATGGTAAAAGATGTAGATCTTCTTTCCAAAACAAGATCTCCAAAA
>JALVZP010000186.1:0-2899 GCA_027037575.1 Desulfobacterales bacterium
ATCCCATTCCTGCTCCACCATATTTTTCATCTATGAATACTCCAACAAATCCAAGTTCGCATGCCTTTTTCCAGATTTCATAGTCGAATTTCTCTTCTCTATCAAATTCCTGTGCCTTTTCTACAAATTCTCCTTGTGCAAATTCCCTTGCTGCTTTTATCAGGTCTTTTTGTTCTTTTGTGAGTTCAAAGTCCATAGTTTCCTCCAATTAATCTATAGTTTCCAACCTTTTTAGCTTTTCACAATACTCTTTTGAAAGAAGATCACATCCTCTTAAAAGATGCTCAAGATATTCCCTGCTCGGTTTTAGTCCCTCCTTTATCTTTGAAGGATTTGCAATATAGGCAACTGCCTCTACTCTTCTTCCATCTTTCAACCTTACTTTAATCTTCATCCTTCTATAATGCTCTGGATACTCTTCATATTCATCTAATTTTTCTATATCTGATCCAGGAATCTCATAGAGGATCCCTTCAACTATGCTTTTTTCATCCTTTTCTATATTGGCATAACCTTCCGCAGGATTATCACATGCCATCTTATTAAACTTTAACTTCCACCCTTCCAAGATAGCATATTCTCTTTTTGAAAAGAAAACTCCTCTTTCCTTCATATTTTCGGGATCCATATTAGCTCCATATGCAAAATATTTCATAACTATCCCCTTCTATCAAATTAAAAAATTTGTTTTTTCATGAATAAATTGGTTGGTTAAATTTTACTATAGCTGGAAGGTAGAAAAGACAGTATTAACTTATCCATATCTCTTTTTTATCCTTTCAAGCTCTCTCTTTAGTTCCCTCTCCTTCAATTCACGCCTCTTATCATATTTTCTCTTTCCCTTTGCAAGGGCAAGCTGAACCTTTGCCCATCCCCTTGGAGAAAAATATACTTTTATAGGAATAAGTGTATATCCTCTCTCTTCTGTCTTTCCTATTAATCTATTAATCTCTTTTTTGTGAAGGAGGAGCTTCCTTGGCCTTGTAGGATCAAGTGGCACGTGATGTGTATAAGGATAAGGCTTTATATACATGTTGTACAGGTATATCTCACCTTTCTTTACCTTTGCATAGCTATCAGTAATACTTGCCCATCCATTTCTAAGAGACTTTACCTCAGGACCTGACAGAACAATCCCTGCCTCATATACCTCATCAATAGTATAATCATGAGCAGCCTTTCTATTGTAACAGACTACTCTTATCCCTTCATCATTGTTCTTTTCTCTTTTCCCCATATCTGTCTGCCTGAATATAAAAATACTCTCCTATTGCATCTATCTCTGGAAATAGCTCTTTCATACGATTTAAAATATAATCACGTATTTGCTTTGACGTATCCATCTTCATTATCTTTTCTATATCCTTTTTCAGTTCTTCAACAGAAAGCGATCTGATAAGCTTTTTTATAAAAGGTATCATTCTGGAATTCATGCTAAGCTGCCTTAATCCAAGACCTATTAGGACAGGCACACAAAGAGGATCACCTGCCATCTCACCACATATAGACAGTGGAATATTATTTTCATCTGCTATCTCAATTAGATTCTTTATCATCCTGATAATAGATGGGTGGAATGGTTCATAAAGGTATGCAACCTCTTTATTTGTCCTATCTATTGCCAATGTATATTGGATCAGATCATTTGTTCCTATACTAAAAAAATCTACATGTTTTGCCAGTATATCTACTATCATAACAGAAGAAGGCACTTCTAATATGATTCCTACTTTTATTTTTGGATCATAGGATATATTTTCTCTTTCTAATTCTTCCTTTATCTCCTCTAAAAGACTTTTTGTCTTTAAGACCTCATCTAAGGAAGAGATCATAGGAAGCATTATCTGTACATTTCCATAGGCACTTGCCATTAATATAGCCTTTAGTTGGGTCTTGAATATATGAGGATTTTTTAGGCAAAATCTTATTGCCCTGAGTCCCAATGCGGGATTTGTCTCATTTGTTTTTATAAATTCATCTTTGAACTTGTCTCCACCTATGTCTAATGTCCTGATAATAACAGGGTGAGGAGACATTATCTCTGCTACTTTTCTATAATCTTGAAATAGCTCCTCTTCTGTAGGTAGATTGCTTCTACTAAGATACTGAAATTCTGTTCTATAAAGTCCAATTCCTTCTGCTCCTACTTCTTTTAGTATGTAAACTTCTTCTACAAGCTCTGCATTTGCCATAACACGAACACGATGTCCATCCGTGGTGATAGCAGGTTTATTTGCTTCCTTAAGAATAAAAGATCTTAATTTTTCCCTTTGCCTCTTTTTTTCCTGATAATAGATAATGTCCTCATCATCTGGATTAACTATGACCTTACCAGAATCGCCATCTACTATAAGGATATTCCCATCTTCTATTTTTTTTGTAGCTGAACAAAGACCCATTACAGCAGGAAGCTCTAATGCCCTTGCAAGTATTGCAGTATGAGATGTAGTTCCTCCTCCGTCTGTTATAAATCCCATTACCTTTTTTGTATCTAAGCCTGCAGTATCTGCTGGAGAAAGCTCTTGTGCAACAATAATCGATTTTTCATTTATCTCTAAATCATCTTTATTGTCTCCCACTAAATTTCTCATTATCCTTTGGACCACATTCTCTACATCTTTTACCCTTTCACTTATGTATTTGTCTTCTATTTGAGAAAATAGATTCTTTATCTCTTCAAATGATTCCATTAATGCCCATTCAGCATTTATCTCTTTTTCCTTTATCCTCTTTATAGTGGCATCATATAGCATATTGTCATTCAGTATCATCATATGGCTATCTAAGATAAATGCATGCTCTTTTAACTTTTCAGGAAGCTTTTCCTTTAATTTAGAAAGCTGTTTTTTTGCTTCTTCTACTGCTTTTTTAAATCTTTCTATTTCATGATGTAAAGAAT
>JALVZP010000186.1:2909-8362 GCA_027037575.1 Desulfobacterales bacterium
TGTCTATCTTTCTTAAAGGGACTTTTACCTTAGATCTATCTATAAGACGAGCCTTTCCAATAATTATTCCCGGAGATACAGGAATTCCCCTTAACTCTATCCTCTTGCCTGAACTCATTAAATTTCTCCAAATCCTTTTTCAAATAGGATGGTCAGCTCATTTATAAGCCTTTCTGCATCTTCTCCAACCGCCTTCACCTCCAATTCTGTCCCTTTTGGACAAGCAAGAGTTAACAAAGAGAGAATGCTATCCCCTTCTATTTCCTGATCTCCTTTCTTAAAATAGAGCTTAGAATTATACTTCTTTGCAAGCTCTACAATCATTGCGGCACTTCTTGCATGTAGTCCCAAATCATTCTTTACCTTAAGTTTTTTTTTAACCTCCATAAAAATTCTTTTTCCTCTCTAAGCATTTCTTATATACTTTCCTGTAAGGAATTCCTTTTTTTTCTGAAATATATTTTGCAATATCTTTTGTGCTTTTTCCCTCCTTTAGCATCATATCCAGCTCATCCGTAATATCTTCTTCAGTCTCCTCAGCCTCTTCTTTTGGCATTATTATGAGGACATATTCTCCTTTTATATTAGCAGCATCCAATTCCTTTAACAACTCTTCTAAATACTCGACCTTTATTTCCTCATTTATCTTTGTAAGTTCTTTAAAAAGGAGAATTTTTCTGTTTCCAAGAATTTCTTTAGCAAGATCTAAAGTCTCTAAGAGCCTGTGAGGAGATTCAAAGAGTATTATAGGAACTTTTATTTCTTTAAATTCTAAAAGTTTTTTTTTCTTTTTCCTTTTTTGAGAAGATAGAAATCCCAAAAATAAAAATTCAGAATATGGAAGACCAGAAACTGAGATTGCTGCACTTATTGCAGATGCTCCAGGTATAGGAATAGTTCTTATCCCTTCATCCCTTGCTCTGCTAACCAGATATGCCCCAGGATCAGATATACCAGGTGTTCCTGCATCACTTACAATTGCCACATCCTTTCCTTCTTTGAGAAACTTGATCATCTTTTTTGCCATTTTTTCTTGATTCTCTCTTCTATAGCTTATTATCCCCTTTTTTATGCCATAGTAATTTAAAAGAGACTTTGTCCTACGGATATTCTCTGCACCAATTATATCCACTTCTTTTAAGATTCTAAGAGCACGGAGGGTAATATCTTCTAAATTTCCAATGGGTGTAGAAACTACATATAAGAAACCTCTATTCTCCATAGGAAAAAGCGTTTTTTATTACTTCAAATTCCAATTTCTTTTTATCTATACATATTGCTATTACGTCAAATCTCACTTTTTTGTTAAAAATGCGATTCTTTTTTAAGTAGTAAGATGCAAGAAGAAAAAGTTTTCTCATCTTTCTTTTATCAATTGCCTCTTTTGCATATGCTATGGAATGCTTCCTTGTCTTTACCTCAATAAACACAAGAGTGTCTTTATCCAAAGCAATCAGATCTATTTCACCTATCCTGGATCTATAATTTCTCTCTAAGACCTCATATCCCATTTTTTTTGCTATCTTATAAGCAAAATCTTCTCCTTTTTTCCCAAAATCTATCTTATTTCTCAATTTTTACACCTTTAAAGGAGAGACGATGAAATGGAGAAGGGCCATATTTTTTCAACATCTCTTTATGTGTTTTTGTTGGATAGCCTTTGTTCTCAGCAAGATTATAAAATGGATATTTCTTGTGATATGCAAACATAATTCTATCTCTATATACCTTTGCCACAATAGATGCTGCAGATATAAGCTTGTTTAATTTATCTCCTTTTTTTATACATCTTTGTGGAATAGGAATAGGAATCTCATGAATCCCATCTACAAGGACAAGATCAGGCCTTATAAAAAGACCTTCGACTGCCCTTTTCATTGCCTCTAAGGAGGCAATATGGATATTATATTTATCTATAAATCTATGTGATACAACACCTACAGAAATAGAGATGGCATGTTCACATATATATTTAAATACCTTTTCTCTCCTTTCAAAGGATAGAGCTTTAGAATCTTTAATATCTTCATGCTCTAAAAAGGATTCATCCATAATAACTGCACCTGCAACAACAGGTCCAAATAATGAACCTCTTCCTGCTTCATCCACTCCTGCAATTATCATATTTTTAGTATTGCCCTTTTTCTTTTATACGGGCTGCCTTTCCTCTTAGTTCTCTAAGGTAATAGAGTCGTGATCTTCTTACCTTTCCTCTTTTTACTACCTCTATCTTTTCTATATTTGGAGAATGCAAAGGAAATATCCTTTCTACTCCAATACCATAGGATACCTTTCTTACTGTAAAGGTTGCTCCAAGATTCCCTTTTCTCTTTCTTATAACGATCCCCTCAAACACCTGAATCCTTTCCTTATCACCTTCTTTTATCTTTACATGGACTCTAAGAGTATCCCCGGGTCTAAACTCTGGGATATCAGATCTCATCTGTTCCTTTTCAAGCATGTCTATTATGTTATCCATAATTATACCTCCCTATAAGTCTATCTATTATTATCGCAGCAGCTGTCCTAACGGAAAGATGCCTATAATTGGATCTTCCATATATAGGTTCTAATATATAGTCTGACATATCTAATACACTCTTATAAAGTCCCCAAGCAGTTCCAAGTAATAAAAAGATTGGTTCCCCTTTTTTAATTAAATCCGAAGTTTCTTTATATGAAATGGTCTTCTCTTCCATCCTATTTGCATCTGTAGAGATAATTATAGGTCTTTTCCCTTCCCTTTCCTCTATCTCATCTATTGCATCTTCTAAACTGGAGGTTATTCTTACAAGGCTTAGTGCCTCTTTTCTATCTGGATTATATTTAGCACCATATCCATTTGTCCAATGATTTAATATATCCATAATAAGCCTTTGCTGCTCTTCTAATGGAGTTATTATATAGTATGTCTTAACATCATATGTCCTTGAAAGCCTTGCTATATCATGAACATCTAATGTAGTTACTGAAGATGCTATCATTTCTCTATTTTTATTATAAACAGGGTAATGAACAAGCCCTACATATACCCTCATCTCTTTCTTAATTCTTCCAAGAATTTCCTCTCTTCCTCATTCAAATTCGCCTTTTCCAGAAGATCAGGCCTTCTTTCTAATGTCCTCTTTATCGCTTCCCTCCTTCTCCATTTTCTAATCTCTTCATGATTTCCAGATAAAAGGACTTCAGGGACTTCTAATCCTTCAAATACTCTTGGTCTTGTATATTGTGGATATTCCAAAAGTCCATTATTAAAAGACTCTTCTATATTTGACATTTCTCCTCCAAGGACTCCAGGAATAAGCCTGCTAACAGCATCGATTATTACTAAAGCAGCAGGTTCTCCTCCACTTAATATATAGTCTCCTATGGAGATCTCTTTTTTAGCACAGAGTATCCTTATTCTTTCATCAATCCCTTCATATCTTCCACATATAAGGATAAGCTGGTCATAAGAGGAAAGCTCCCATGCCATATCTTGATCAAATCTCTCTCCCTGGGGAGAAAGAAGAATGACAAGGCTTTTTTCCTTTCTTTCTATAGACTTTAAAGCCCTATAGATAGGCTCTGGCTTCATTACCATTCCTTCTCCACCACCATATGGTCTATCATCTGTGTTCTTGTGCTTTCCAGTAGCAAAATCTCTTATATTAATCACGTTCACTTTAACAATCCCTTTTTCAATAGCCTTTCCCAATACTCCATGCCTTAGATATGGAGAAAACATGTCTGGAAATATAGTAAGGACATCAAATCTCATCTCCTTTTTTTCTCTTTTTTTTATCCTTCTCTCTGGTCTCGGCAAGTTCTAATAATCCTTCCAATGGCTCAATAATCATTTTCTTTCTTTCTATATCTATCTCTTTTACTACATCCTCTATAGCAGGTATAAGATACTCTTTTTCCTCCTTCCCCACTATATATACATCATTACTTCCTGTAGAAAGTATATGTTCTATTTTTCCAATATATTCTCCAGAAACAAGATATACATCCAATCCTATAAGCTCATACCAGAAATATTCTCCTTCTTCTTTTTCCAATATAGACTTTTCTATGTATATTTTTACATTCCTGTATTCTTCTGCCTTATTCCTGTCATTTATATCTTTCACTTTAATTAAAAAAAATTTTTTATGAGGTCTTACAGATATGAGTTCCTTTTCTTCAAGCTCTCCTTCCCTCGTATAAAAATAAAGCCTTCTCCCTTTTGAGAAGGTGGAAGGCGACTCGGAATAAGATTCTATTTTTAATTCACCTCTTATTCCATGTGGCCTTACCACCTTCCCTATGAGAAGCAAGTTTTCAGGGATAAATTTGGCTGCCCGCTTCAAGGCATATATTATTCAATTATTTCTAATACTGCACGCTTCCCAATCTTAGTGGAGGCAGCACTTAATAATGTCCTTATTGCCCTTGCTGTTCTTCCCTGTTTACCAATAACCTTACCGAGATCTTCTTTCGCCACCTTAAGTTCAATAACAGAAGTCTGCTCTCCCTCTATCTCTGTTACCTGAACCTGGTCAGGTCTATCCACCAATGCTTTTGCAATGTATTCGACCAATTCTTTCATGCTCATACCTTTACCTCCCATTTCTATTTTCACCTCCACATCAATTTGAAGAAGGATTAATTAATCCTTCCTTTTTTAATAAGTTTTTTGCTGCTTCAGTAAGAAGAGCACCTCTTTCCAGCCAATACTGAACCTTCCCCTTGTTTATTCTAATTTCCGGAGGCTCTTTCATTGGATTGTAATAGCCGAGTATATCTAAAAACTTGCCATCACGAGGTGATTCTGAATTAGCAGCAATCAATCTATAAAAAGGCCTCTTCTTTGCACCCATACGTGTCAATCTAATCTTTACTGCCATCTCTTTTCTGCTAACCTCCACTTTTTATTTGCTATTTTTATATCAGATTTTTTTGAATATATCTACCCAAATATTGAACCAATTCCACCCATTGGACCTTTTTTAGAAAATCTCTCTATTATTTTTTTCGTCTGTGCAAAGTTCTTTAAAAGTCTATTTACATCCTGCACAGTTGTTCCACTTCCTTTTGCAATCCTCCTCTTTCTACTTGCATTTATTATTTTATAATTTCTCCTTTCCTCCTTTGTCATAGAGTTAATTATTGCCTCTATTTTTATCAACTCCTTCTCATCTACCTGAATTTTTTTTAGTTGCTTGAGCTGACTGAATCCTGGAAGCATGCTTAATATCTGTTCTAAGGATCCGAGTTTTTTTATCTGCCTCAATTGCTGCAGAAAATCTTCTAAATCAAATTCCTTCTTTTTTATCTTTTCTTGTAATCTCAGTGCCTCTTTCTCATCAAATTCCTCTTGTGCTCTTTCAATAAGAGTAAGTATATCTCCCATTCCAAGTATCTTGGATGCAATTCTGTCAGGATGAAACAGTTCTAATGCTTCTATCTTCTCTCCCACTCCTATAAAT
>JALVZP010000186.1:8372-8756 GCA_027037575.1 Desulfobacterales bacterium
TTTTCTTTTATTTTTTGAAGCTCTTCCATCATCTCATCATCAACATGCAGTCTTCCAGCTGTATCAATTATAAGTATGTCACATCCTTTTTGAATCGCCATTGATCTGGAATTTATACATATTTCTTCAGGAATTTCATCTGTCTTAGAAGGATAAAATGGAACATCTATTTGTCTTGCAAGCTTTATTAATTGATCAATGGCTGCAGGCCTATATATATCTGCTGGAACAAGAAAGGGATGCCTTCCCTTTTTCTTTAAATAATTTGCAAGTTTTGCTGCAGTTGTTGTCTTTCCTGATCCCTGAAGACCAACAAGCATTATAGGATAGGGAGGAGATCCCTTAAATTGGAGTTTTTGGGCAGTAGAGCCCATAAGCTTTGTA
>JALVZP010000187.1 GCA_027037575.1 Desulfobacterales bacterium
ATATCTTGCCTGAAAAGTAGTGAGTCCAAGTCCATTATTGGATATATTTACCGCATCAAAGTCAAATCCTGTATCTGTTGGCCCTTGAACAGTAAGGATACCTGTATATCCCCAATATCCAAATGTCTTGGAAAATGCCATGGGTGGGAGGAATCCTTCTCCTTCATCATTTCCTGTTGCATAAGAAAAGAGAAATCCAAAATCTCCTCTTCCAATCTTTCTCTTTAGCTCTAAGAGCATGGCAATCCCACTTGCATCATCATTTGTTCCTATAAGCTCCTTTTCTGTATAGGATCCCATAAAAAATCCATTTATCTTGATGCTCCTGAATGGAAAGGAGTATCCTACTCCAAAGTTGTAGTGCCATGCATCACTTCTTCCATAAGATGGATCTTCCTGTAGATTCAGTGCTGTTCCAGTTATCGTAAGATCTGCCTTTCCTATCTTAAAGAGATAATCTGCCTGATAATGGATGAAGTCATCCTGACTTATATTTTCCTCTCCTTCCTTTAGATCTGCTGCAAACAGCCTGAGTTTCCCATTTTTCCCAATGGGGATTACAAAGTTTGCAGCAACAGGGTTATAATCCCAATCACTTGAAAACATCGCATCATGAAAGAAGTCATGAAGTGGGATAATACCTGCTTCTATGATTGTGCCATTTTGTGAGCAATATCTTATAACTGCATGTCTTACAGAGACATCTGTTTTCTTATTTCCAAGCCTCATATCTGTTGTGGTAACATTATCGGTTGTATGCTGAAGCTCTAATTGAAGATGTGTGCTTAATCCATTGTTGAATTTAAGGTCTATGTTCTGCCTTATCCTTACCCTTGCTGCCCTCTGGTCATCATGATCTTTCAGGATATTATTCGATTCATTCCTTGCACTATAAAAGTTTATCCTGTATTGTCCTCCTAAGGATACCTTTACATTCTTGGGACTGATTATTTGAGGAGCCTCAACAGATATAATCTCTCTTCTTTTTATCTCCTGCTCCCTTCTCTTTTCCTCCCTCTGCTTTTTCAGGAGCCTTTTAAGCTCATCTATTTCTTTTTGCAGATACTCTATCCTCTCCTCGATACTCATCTTCTTTTTTGCTCTTTCCTGGGCATATAGAGAAACAGGGAAGATAAAGACTAATAAAAGGATAAAGATGATACACTTATGCCTCATGTACATCTTGTCTTACTCCTTTATGCTTTATTGCCCTTATCTTTTTTCTTATGTCTTCAGAGAGGCAGAAGAATAAAGGCACATAAAGGAGTGTAAGAAGGGTTGACACAGTAAGTCCTCCTATTGCAACGACTGCCAGAGGAGAGAGTCTTTCAAGTCCAAGCGCCCTTTCAGCAGCAATTGGAAGCATACCTGTAATTGTTCCAAGTGCTGTCATAACAATAGGCCTTACCCTTATCCTTATTGAGCCTTCTATTGCCTCATTCCTTTCTTTACCTTCCTCCATTGCTGTCTTTATAAAGTCTATAAGCAGGATGGAATTATTTACCACTATTCCAGAAAGAAGGATCATCCCCATAGATGCAGGCATGCAAAAATGTCTTCCAACAATAAGAAGTCCCCATACAGCACCTATAAGTGCAAGCGGAATTGCAACCATTATTGTCAATGGATGGACAAAGGATTTAAATGTTGGAACCATGGAAAAATAAAGGAGTATCAAAGCATATATGAGGGATCTCCTGAGCCTTCCAAAGGATTCCTTCATATGCTTTATCTCTCCTTCCTGATATATTCTGTATCCAGGAGGAAGCCTCATTCCTTTAAGCAGCCTATTTACCTGGCCTTGAAGATGCGTAATTGCAGCAGTCCCTCTGTATGCAATCACATCCACAACTGGAGAAAGGTATTGTCTTGTAAATGCCGTCCTTGTCTTTACTATCTTGAAGTTTGCAAATTCATTTAATGGAACCTCTCCTAAGGGAGTCTTTATATTAAGACTCAGTAGATCCTTTATATCATTCCTCTGGATCTCCTTAAATCTTGGCCTTATTACATATCCATCCTCTCCTGGGACCCTTAATATGGATGTCCTTTCACCAGAGAAGGCATTTAATATGTAAGATGCTATCTTCTTTGGATCTATTCCATATTGCATGATCTTTTCTAAATTCAGCTTTACATGGATCTCCCTTTTATTCATATCCCAGGTCCTGCTGATACTCTTTAGCCCTCTTACCTTATAGAGTCTTTTCATTACCTGATCTGCAAGCCTGTCCAATACCTTCGGATCAGGTCCTGCAATCATCACATCTATTGGAGCAGCGATAGAGGATAAAGGGGTAGCACCAAAGTCATATACATGGACGTATTTCAAACCAGGTATCTTCATAAACTTCTCTCTTAATTCATCCTCTATCTGCCATATGGTCTTTTTCCTATGGAATCTGTCTATGAAGTGAACAGTAATTATTCCTTGCTGTGGTATCCTTTCTGAGCCAAAGCTTATAACACCTGGCTCACTCCCTACCATTGTTGCCATCATTATAAAGCCAGGTTCTTTCTTTATGATATCTTCCATCCTGTTTACAATCTGTTCTGTATGGGAGATAGAGCTATTTGGTTCTGTTTCAAAGGATATCTTTACTATTCCTGTATCCATTGGTGGCATAAGATCCTTTCCAACAAGGGGCATCTGC
>JALVZP010000188.1 GCA_027037575.1 Desulfobacterales bacterium
AAGATGCTATGAGAAGAAACGCCATTATCATAATGCTATTGGTAGTAATAGGCGGGCTTAAGTGGCCGGCCTGATAATGGCGTTTTAACACAAACCGATCCGTTATCAGGCCAAAAAACCTGATAACGGATTTTTTTTAGGGGGTCTGATATGAGGCAAATCATTATCTATGACACAACCCTCAGGGATGGTACTCAAGGTGAATATATAAGCCTTTCTGCAGAAGACAAGCTTAGGATTGCAAAAAAATTGGATGAATTTGGAATCCACTACATAGAAGGAGGATGGCCAGGATCTAATCCTAAGGATGCAAGATTCTTTGAAATGGCAAGGCTTGCTACATTTAAAAACTCTCGGCTAACTGCATTTGGAAGCACGAGGAAGGCAAATACAAAAGTAGATGAAGATGAAAATATAAAGGCACTTTTAGATGCAGGAGTTAATTCTGTCACTATATTCGGTAAAAGCTGGGATCTTCATGCAACAGAAATACTTGGAACAACTTTAGAAGAAAACCTTAACATGATCTATGAATCTGTCTCTTACCTAAAGGAGAAAGGAAAAGAAGTGATCTATGATGCAGAGCACTTCTTTGATGGATACAAGAACAACAAGGAATATGCACTTCAGACAATAAAGACTGCAATAGAGGCAGGAGCAGAGTATATTGTCTTCTGCGATACAAATGGTGGATCAATGCCATTTGAGATAGAGGAGATACTAAAAGAGGTTCTTCCTACTGTAGATATTCCAACAGGGATACATGCACACAATGACTGTGGACTTGCAGTTGCAAACTCTCTTGTAGCAGTAAGATGTGGTGTAGATATGGTTCAAGGGACAATAAATGGATATGGAGAAAGATGTGGAAATGCAGATCTTATACAGATAATAGCAAATCTCCAGCTAAAGATGGGCTACAAGTGCATCCCTGATGAAAGGATAAGGCATCTTACAGAGCTTTCCAGATTCGTTAGTGAAATAGCTAACATGCCACCTCTTCCACACAGACCATTTGTTGGAAAGAGTGCATTTGCCCATAAGGCAGGTGTTCATGTAAGTGCAATAATAAAGAACCCATCTGCATATGAGCATATTGATCCGTCCCTTGTAGGAAACAGAAGAAGGGTCCTTGTATCTGACCTTTCTGGAAAGAGCAATATAGAGTATAAGGCAAAGGAGCTTGGAGTTGAACTTTCTAAGGAGCAGAGCAAAGAGATAGTTAAAGAGATAAAGAAACTTGAGGATAAAGGATACTATTTTGAGGCAGCAGAAGGATCCCTTTTTGTTCTTTTAAAGAGATTTACAGAGGGATTTGAAGAACCATTTAAACTTCAGGCATTAAGGGTAAGTATTGAAAAGAATGGGTCTGGGCCAAGTATATCTCATGCAACAATAAAGATTACTGTGGGAAATGAGGAAGAGATTACTGCAGCAGAAGGAGACGGACCTGTAAATGCCCTTGATAATGCACTGAGAAAGGCTCTTTCCAGATTCTTTCCAAAGATAAATGAGATGAAGCTTGTGGATTTCAAAGTGAGGGTAATAGATGGATCTGAGGGAACTGCTGCAAAGGTAAGGGTCCAGATAGAATCAAGGGATGAGAATGAGATATGGACAACCATAGGTGTTTCTGAAAATATTATTGAGGCAAGCTGGCAGGCCCTTGTAGATAGTATCCTTTATAAATTGATAAAGGATGGTGAAAAAATAGAAAAGGAGAACCACCATGCCAGAGAGGGTAATAATATTTGATACTACATTAAGGGATGGGGAACAGTCCCCTGGTGCCAGCATGAATAAGGCAGAAAAGCTGAGGATTGCCACTCAGTTAGAGAAACTTGGAGTAGATGTTATAGAGGCAGGCTTTCCAGCGGCATCACAAGGGGAGCTTGAGGCAGTAAGGCTTATTGCATCTAAGATAAAGAATGCTCAAGTTTGTGCCCTTGCAAGGGCATCAAAGGAGGATATTGATAAGGCATGGGCAGCAATCAAGGATGCAGAAAAACCAAGGATACACACATTTATTGCTACATCTGACATACATATGCAATATAAGCTTAAGATGACAAGGGAAGAGGTAATAAAGGCGGCTGTTGAGGCAGTGAGATATGCAAAGAAATTTACTGATAATGTGGAGTTCTCCTCAGAAGATGGAACAAGAAGTGATAGGGATTTTCTCTGTAAGGTATTTGAGGCAGTTATAGATGCAGGAGCGACCACGATAAATCTTCCTGACACTGTAGGATACATACTTCCAGACGAATATTATGAGCTGATAAAGTATGTGAGAGAACATACACCAAATATTCATAAAGTAGTCTTAAGTGTCCATTGCCATAATGATCTTGGTCTTGCCACTGCAAACACGATTGCAGGACTAAGGGCAGGTGCAAGACAGGCAGAGGTTACTATAAATGGAATAGGAGAAAGGGCAGGGAACACATCACTTGAAGAAGTTGTTATGTGCCTTTATACGCATAGAGAAAGGCTTGGTCTTACTACAGGAATAAACACAAAATACATATATCCTACAAGCAGGCTTGTAAGCATGATAACAGGGATTGTTATCCAGCCAAACAAGGCAATTGTAGGAGCAAATGCATTTGCACATGAGGCAGGAATACATCAGGATGGTCTTCTTAAGC
>JALVZP010000189.1 GCA_027037575.1 Desulfobacterales bacterium
CCTTTGCAAACCTCTCAGGTATGCTCCCTTCAACCCATATATCTTCACATATAGTGGGGACAATAATAAGATCCTTTATCTTTAAGGCAATGGGATCTTTTCCTTCCTTAAAATACCTCTTTTCATCAAATACTCCATAATTTGGTAGTTCTGTCTTATAGTATATTGCCTGTACCTTTTTTTTCTGAACTATTGCCGCAGCATTATAGACATTTCCATCCTTTTCATCTGGAAATCCTATTATAGCATTTATTCCTTCTATGTAACTGCTTATATCTTCCAATGTCTTTTTACAATCTCTCAGAAAACTCTTTTTTAATAAAAGATCTTCTGGTGGATAGCCACATATACATAGCTCTGGAAAGAGTACCAAATCTGCATTTCTCTGTTTTGCAATATCAACATATTTAATGATCTTCCTTTTATTATATTCCAGATCACCAACAATAGGATTTATTTGCGACTGAGCTATCCTTATAACAGACATTCTACCCTCCTTATAGACCATGAGATGTAATAATCACTGCAAGTGCTCCAGTAATAAGGAAATTAAGCTCTACAAACATCTCTAAGGAGATACTCAGATAAAGCCATTTTTTTTCATATGCCAATGTGCATAAAAAGAGTCCAAAGGTAGGAATAAGCATAATATAGGAAAAATAGGGAAATATATGGGTAATTCCCCCTATGAGGAGAATCATTCCTTCGAGAAGAAGAAGAAATTTTATAAAAAGAAGTGTCTTTTTTTCTCCAATCCTGATAGCAAGTGTCTCTGTTCCAACAATAAGATCACCCTGGATATTAAATACATCAAACATTAATGCCCTTACATAGCTCATTATAAACACAATTATGCTTGCTAAGACAGATGAGGCAGAAAATTTTATATTATTTGCCAAAATAGGGAATATAGAAACAATACACATCCATCCTATTGCCTCTACTAAACTCTTTGAAGCTGGAATATCCTTAAGACTTGAGTATCCATATCTTTTTTTTATGCCCTTAGGGAGTATAGGAAGGCTATATATAATGCCAGCTAAGCAAAGTCCCACAATAAAAAGAAAGGAGATATTATTCATCTCATAAGACAAAACGATTCCTGTAAGGATGGCTAATATACTGGTAGATAAAATGATTTTACTATTCTTTTTTAGAAACTCTGCCCTTTGAGGATCATTATATGTGCTTGCCCTTCTTTGTAAAAAGAGATTTAACCCGTGCATTGCATATATGTATAAAAAGCTAAGGAGGGGAAATATAAATTCTGGTTTTAAACGAGATAAGACAACATAGGCATAAGAGAGGGAAGATGCACCAAGTGCAACAGTTATATTGCTTATTAAAAGGAATCTAAATAGTCTTTTTAAAAGATAGAAGATATGGCTTCCTTTTTTTATAGACTCTATCTCATTTACTACCTTTTTTATTATCCAGTTAGGAGTTGATGCACCTGCAGTAACTCCTATAAGATCTGCGTTAGAAAGCCTTCTTTTATCAAGTTCCTTTTCTGTTTCAACATGAAACACATTTTTTGCTCCTGCCTCTTTTGCTACCTGAACAAGTCTTTTTGTATTACCACTATGATATCCTCCAACCACAACAATATAGTCTGTCTCTTTTGCAAGACTTCTTATCTCCTCTTGCCTATGATTTGTCGCATCACATATTGTGTTGAATATCTTTACTTCAGGAAACCTGTCTCTAATAGCTGATGTTATTTCTATATACTTCATCTTATTCTGTGTTGTCTGGGCAACAACAATCACCTTTTCCAGATCAGGAAGCTCTTTTATCTCCTCCTTTTCCTGGATTACAAAAACAGGACCATTACTATATCCAACAAGCCCCTTTACCTCTGCATGACCAGGATCTCCAACAATTATTGCTGAATATCCCTTTTGTGTATAATGCCTAATTATTCCCTGAACCTTTGCCACCTTTGGACATGTGGCGTCCAGTATATTAAAACCCTTCTCTATTATCTTCTCCCTTTCACTAAGGGGAATACCATGTGCCCTTATAACAACTGTTCCTGGATCAAGATTGTCCAGTTCTTCAAGACTATTTACTGTCCTTATCCCCTTTGATTCAAGTAGCTCTACGACCTGCCTGTTGTGTATAAGAGGGCCATATGTGTAGATTGGGCCACTATCCTTAAGTGATCTTGCAAGGACAAGCTCTAATGCCCTTCTAACTCCCATGCAAAATCCTGCACTCTTTGCAACCTTTATCTTCATATCCCTTCTCCTCTAACATGGAAAAATAGCTCTTTAAAAGGGAAATCAGCTCCTCCTCACTCTCCACTCTTGATACCCTCTCCCTAAAATATCTGCTTAATGGAAGCCCCTTTGAATACCAAATAAATACCCCTCTTATATACTTAATTGCCCTCCTTTCTCCAATAAGCTCCTTTATAAGGGAGAAGTGCCTTAACATTACCCTTTTTCTTTCTTCAAGGGAAGGTATTTCTCCGTTAAATATCCAAGGATTTCCTATTGCCCCCCTTGCTATCATAACAAGATCGCATCCTGTTTCATCTATCATCCTTTTTGCATCTTCATAACTAAACAGATCACCATTTCCTATGATAATCAGATTTGATCTTTCCCTTGCCTTCCTTATTATTTCCCAATCTAC
>JALVZP010000190.1 GCA_027037575.1 Desulfobacterales bacterium
TGGAACAAGAAAGGGATGCCTTCCCTTTTTCTTTAAATAATTTGCAAGTTTTGCTGCAGTTGTTGTCTTTCCTGATCCCTGAAGACCAACAAGCATTATAGGATAGGGAGGAGATCCCTTAAATTGTAGTTTTTGGGCAGTAGAGCCCATAAGCTTTGTAAGCTCTTCATTGACTATCTTTATCAATTGTTGTCCAGGAGTAAGGCTTTCCAAAATCTCCTGCCCTATTGCCCTTTCTTTAACATCTTCAATAAATCTTTTTACTACTTTGTAGTTTACATCTGCTTCTAAAAGGGCCAATCGAACTTCTTTAAGAGCCTCTTTTATATTTTCTTCTGTTAGGACACCTCTTCCTCTTATCTTTTTAAATACTTTATTTAGTTTTTCGGTAAGGCTATCAAACATGGCTAACCTCTTTTCCTTTTTTATTTAGGATACAGAAAAAATGGGTTAAAAAAAAGACCTACTTTTGTCTTGAATCATTTAAGGCATTGTGATATGGAAGACAAAAAAACAAGGAGGGAAGTTGATATGGCAGTTTTAGGTGGAGGAATAATTGCTCTGATTTTGGGAATAATTGGTCTTTTTGCATGGTTTGGTGATTTTCTTCAGGTTTTAAAAGGTATCATTCCAATAATGCTGATATGTGGTGGCGCACTTGCTACCTACTTAGGATATGAAGAATATAAAGATAAAAAAGCAATGGAAGAGATGAGTGAGACAAATGAGGATCTTAAGCAAGAAGTAGAAAGATTAAGAAAAGAATTAGAGGAATTGAAGAGTAAAAAGGAAGAAACAAAGTCAGAAGGAGAAAAGAAAGAATAAGTTTTAAAAGACGCCCTAATGGGCGTCTTTTCTATTTTCCTACTATTTCTAACTCGCTAAAAAAGTATTTTATTTCAAATTCAGCACTCTCCTTTGAATCTGATCCATGAACCACATTCTTTTCTATATCAGTTGCAAATTCCTTTCTTATTGTTCCTGGCTCTGCCTTTTTATAATCTGTTGCTCCCATTAGCTTTCTATATCTCTCTATTACATTTTCTCCCTCTAAAACCATTACCACACAAGGTCCCGAGGACATAAAATCTGTCAGGCTTTCATAAAATGGCTTATCTTTATGGACATAATAAAATCCCTTTGCCTGCTCCTTTGTCATCCTTATCATCTTCATTGCAACTATTTTTATTTCTTCCTTTTCTATCCTTTGAATTACCGTTCCAATCAGATTCCTTGAAACCGCATCAGGCTTTATAATAGCAAGTGTTCTTTCTATCATAGCCCACCCCCATTTTTTTGGAAGAATAAATATCAAAAAAGGAGCTATTAATAAAGATCAGATTGGAAGGATATCGTATATTTCATTGCTATAGGGAAATAGATCAATAAATTTTACAGGTTGGAAGTCTCCCTTTACTTTTTTATAGATCCATATTCCACATCCTGCCTGAAAGGAACGAATTAAGTTATCATTCATATCATTCATCCTCCCAGTAGACTTGGATTTTTTTCTTGCATGAGAAATACCAAATGCAATTTCATCTTTATAGATTGCCAATCCCCTTACATAACCCTTTTCTATCTGCAAAAGATCCTCCTCTAAACTCCTTATCTTTCTTCTTGCAGACTCACAGAAAAATAGCTTGCCATTTTTGCTTATAAGTGTATGGGGATGAAACAACCCATTTTTTATTACCTTTCCATCTGTTATATCGAGAATATAGCCATTTTTGGAATAAAGCCAGTTATCCTTTTCTTTTTTTCCAAATGCACTTATCACTAAATTGCCATCAAGATATGCAATGGAATTTATATGCAATGTATCTTTTTTTCCTTCATTTGCCTTCCAATAGACCTTTTCTTCTCCTCTTTCTGGAAGAAACTCTACAATAGAGTCGTTTCCAGTAGATGCTATATACACCTTATCATCCTTAACTAATAAGGAATGTCCATCCTTTACATATTTCAGGCCCCATTTTTTTCTTACTTTATAGTTTTTATCTAAAAAAAATAGCTTATGCCTTTTTGCCTGAAGAAGGCATAAGAATCCATCTTTATATTTTGCAAGACCTGTAACACCTTTTGGCCTCCAGGTCCACCATCTAATCCTTACAGGCTTTATTTTCTCTGTTTCTGTATCCACCTCAAGCAAAAACACTTTTGGATAAAGTACTCTTTCTTTTCTTTCTTTAATTACTGACTCCTTTTTATTGCAAAGGCTTACTATTAGCTTCATATTCCCCTTTATACACCCGTTAATTTTTTTCTTTTTATTCTTGGTTCTCAATCAGAGATTTCTTCTCTTTTGTAATATAAATTTTACTAACAATTTTCGGAAGCAATTTTTTATGGCACTGGACACGGCACTGGACACAATCTTGATTTTATCTCCCCTTCCATATAAAATAATCTACCATCCCAATTAGGAGACAGAGTATGGCTGGTGTAAACAAAGTAATTCTTATAGGAAATTTAGGAAAAGATCCTGAGCTAAGATATACGCCAAGTGGAGTCCCAGTAGCCACTTTTACATTAGCAACTACAGAGGAATGGAGAGATAAAAACACTGGTGAAAAGCAAGAGCATACTGAATGGCATAGGATTGTTGCATGGAGACGCTTAGGAGAGAT
>JALVZP010000191.1 GCA_027037575.1 Desulfobacterales bacterium
TTATCTCATCTCTATTTCTTCTTCCCTGGGTTATAATATTTATCAAAGGTAGCTCCTATGAAAAAGATAGCAGGTATTGATGTGGGTTCATATACTGCAAGGATGCTTATAGCAGAAAAACATGAAGATAGGATTGTTCCTATCCTGAGGATGAGGGATTATATCAATATTGCAGATTCCTTTACAGAACAGGAAATCATCTTAGATGATGCAACAAAAAGATGTATTAATGTATTAAATGCATTCTTGAAAGAAGTAAAGAAGAATAAAGTAGAAGAAATATGTGCAGTTGGGACAGGAGTTATTAGAAGGGCAAAGAATAGAGATGATTTTATATATCAGGTAAAAAAATATACTGGAGTGGGAATAATTCCCATATCTGGTAAAAAAGAGGCATTTCTTACAGCAGAAGGGGTCATATATGCTATTTCTCTTAAAGAGAGCAATTTTGAGATAGTAGACATAGGTGGAGGAAGTATAGAATTTTTTATAAAAAGGGGGAAAGTTATTCTTCCCTATTCTATTCCCATTGGTGCAGCAGTTCTTCAAAATAGATTTATCTTGACTGATCCACCTCTCGACTCCGAAATAGAAAAGGCTTTTTTATATATAAAGAATCTGTTAAAAGATAGAATGCTTCCCAATAAGGCAGAAAATCTTATAGGAACAGGAGGGACAATAGCTACCTTAGCTGCAATCTGCCATAGAATACCATTTGAGATGATTTCTCCGGAGAACCTGAATGGAAAGAGGATCTCCTATAATCAGGTAAAAAGCATATTTGAAAAGATAAGACATATGGATCTCTCTGAAAGGATAAATAGATTTGGATTGGACAAAAATAGGGCAAGAGTTATAATATCAGGAACCATTATCCTTCTTTCTACAATAAAAATTTTTCATGTTTCTGAGATGACCGTTTCTTTATCAGATATCTTAGAAGGTATCATATTAAGAGCTGAATGCATAAGAGAGGGAAAGAGAGATGAAAAGTAGAGAATTCAGATATGCCTATACATTTGATGATCTTCTTCTTGTTCCCAAGTATTCAGAGGTCCTTCCAAACGAGGTAGATGTAAGCACAAGATTAAGTAAGAATATAAAGCTGAATATTCCGCTTGTAAGTGCCGCCATGGATACGGTAACAGAGGCTGCAACTGCTATAACAATGGCAAGGCATGGTGGAATAGGAATCATACACAGGAATATGAGCATAGAAAGACAGCATACAGAAGTGGAAAAGGTAAAGAAATCTGAAAGTGGCATGATAATTGATCCTGTAACTGTAAGACCTGATCAGAGTATAAGGGATGTTCTTAAGATAATGGAAAAATATAAGATCTCTGGTGTTCCAGTAGTAAAAAAAGACAATAAGCTTGTTGGTATAATAACAAACAGGGATTTAAGATTCGAGACAAACCTGGATCAGAAAGTGGAAAATGTAATGACAAAGGAGAATCTCATTACTGCAAAGGAAGGAACTACCTTAGAGGAATCCAAAAGAATCCTTCATGAACATCGTATAGAGAAGCTTCTTATAGTAGATGATGAAGGGAGACTAAAGGGGCTTATTACAATAAAGGACATTGAAAAGATAAGGAAATATCCAAATGCCTGTAAGGATCATCTCGGGAGATTGAGGGTAGGTGCCGCTGTGGGAGTAAGCGGCGATATGGAAGAGAGGGTTGCTGCACTTGTAGAGGCAGGAGTAGATGTTGTGGTAGTTGATGCCGCACATGGTCATTCCAAGAATGTAATAAAGGCAGTGGAAAAGATAAAGAAAAGGTTTTCTGGCTTGGAGGTAATAGCAGGAAATGTAGCAACAGCAGAAGGTGTTAAGGCACTTGTGGAAGCAGGAGCAAATGCAGTAAAGGTTGGGGTAGGGCCTGGATCTATATGCACAACAAGGATCGTTGCAGGAGTTGGTGTTCCTCAGCTTACTGCAATAATGGATTGTGCTGAAGAGGCAAGAAAATACGATATTCCAATCATAGCAGATGGGGGGATAAAATATTCAGGTGATATAACAAAGGCATTAGCAGCAGGAGCAGACTCTGTTATGATAGGAAGCCTATTTGCAGGAACAGAAGAGAGTCCAGGTGAGCTAATTATATACCAGGGAAGGACATATAAGCTCTATAGGGGGATGGGATCCTTAGAAGCAATGAAGGAAGGGAGCAAGGACAGATATATGTCCTGTGAAGATGAAGGAGGAGAAAAGCTTGTTCCAGAAGGAATAGTTGGGAGGGTCCCATATAGGGGACCACTTGCAGACAATATATTCCAGCTGGTTGGTGGACTAAAGGCAGGTATGGGATATCTCGGCTGCAGAAACATAAAAGAGCTTCAAGAAAAGGCAGAATTTGTAAGAATCACCCCTGCTGGCCTGAGGGAAAGCCATGTCCATGATGTAATAATTACAAAGGAGGCCCCAAATTACAGGATAGAGCAATAGCCTTATAGCTTATACTTTTCTCTTAGCCTTCTAGAGAGAAGAATGGCCGTCTGAAAGGCAGCTTCTACTGTCTTTTCTTTGTCTGGATTAACTAAACAGCAGGTTGCAGGAGAGATTAATCCTTGAGAGAGGATTTGCTCTACCTCAATCCCTTTCTTAGAGAGACTAAACC
>JALVZP010000192.1 GCA_027037575.1 Desulfobacterales bacterium
GATAGATTCACACCACCACATACATATCCATCCAAGGATTGGAAGGCTATTTATAGATGCATGTAAAAGATATGGAATAAGGACAATCAGGATACCATATGAGCCATGGGATATATCCAACAGGCATCTCTTCAGAAATTCATTTTATAAGCTCACATTTTCAATCCTGAGCAGACTGCTTTTCAAGGAAGCAAAAAAAGAGGGATTGATTTTTCCAGATGGGGTATTTGGCCTTTATATGACAGGAGAGATCAATGAAGGATGGCTAATTTCTCTTTTAGAAAAGATAAGAGAAGAACAAAGTGTATATGAGCTGTATCTTCATCCAAGAGATAAAAAAGGAGAGCCTGGATTTGAGGAACTTAAGGCAATAACAGACAGCAAGGTAAGGGATAAGATAGAAGAGCTTGGAATAAGGCTTATCTCTTTCAAGGAGCTACTCATGCCTTAGGGCATCTATAGGATTCATATTTGCTGCCTTTCTTGCTGGAAAGAATCCAAATATTACTCCAACAGCAATAGAAAATCCAAATGCAAGGATTATTATCTTTACATCCAATACAAATGGAACAAGAAGGGATTCACAAAGAAATATTGATACTATTGTTGCAAGGATGATTCCTATTATTCCTCCAAATGAAGAGAGTATAATTGCCTCTATCAGGAATTGAAGAAGTACATCCCTTTGAAGTGCACCAATAGCCATCCTTATTCCTATCTCTTTTGTCCTTTCTGTAACAGATACAAGCATTATGTTCATTATTCCTATGCCACCAACGACAAGGCTTACTGTAGCAATTGCACCAAGAAAGGAGGTAAGGACCTTTGTTGTGCTTGAAAGGATCCTCATTATTTCCCTCATATCCAGTATGTAAAAATCATCCTCTTCATCTGGTCTTATATGTCTTCTTTCCCTCATAAGGAGCTTTATATCCTGAATCACTTTGTCTATGGAATATCCCCCCTTCACAGAGACATAAATATTTGTAACATCCGTGTTTCCCGAGATCCTCCTCTGAAATGTCTTTATTGGAATAAGGATAAAGTCATCTCTGTCTGCACCAAAGCTGGACTGTCCTTTCTCCTTTAATACCCCAATAACTTTAAAAGAAAGTCTTTTTAGTCTTATCCTCTTTCCAATTGGATCTTCATCTCCAAACAGCTTTTTATAGACAGTATGTCCAAGTATGCATACAGAAACACCTGATCTAAGTTCACTTGGAAGGAATCTTCTTCCCATCTCTATTTTCCAATCTGTTACATCCAGGAATCCATTTGTGCTTCCTGTTACAGTGGTAGACCAGTTCTTGTTTCCATATATTGCCTGAATTACGGTTGCTGCTGTTGGAGCAACTGCCTCTATTCCTGATATCTCTCTCTTTATTGCCTCTGCATCCCTTAGCTTAAATGGCTTTGCAGTCTCTCTTACACCAAAATGTCTTGGCCTCTGGCCCGGCCTTATAATAAGCATATTTGCACCAAGATTCTCTATCTCATCTTTTACTTTCTTTGTAGCACCATTTCCTATGGTTACCATTGTTATTACTGCTGAAACACCTATAACTATCCCAAGGGAAGTAAGAGAGGATCTAAGGAGGTTTCTCCTTATCTCCCTTATTGCCAAAAGAATAGAATTCCAGAGCATAAGAAGCATTATTCCTCTCCTACAATCATTCCATCTTTGAGGATTATTCTTCTTTCTGCATATTCAGCCATATCCCTTTCATGTGTTACAAGCACGATTGTAATTCCATCCCTTTTATTCAGGTCTGAAAACAGCCTCATTATCTCATGACTCATCTCTGAATCCAAATTTCCTGTTGGCTCATCAGCAATAAGAAGGATTGGCCTTTTTACAATAGCTCTTGCAATTGCAACCCTCTGCTGTTGCCCACCAGATAGTTCTGATGGTAAATGATGTTCATTTCCCTTAAGGCCGACTGCCTCTAATGCAGATATTGCCCTTTTTCTCCTTTCCTTAAAAGGAATTCCCTGATATATAAGGGGAAGTTCTACATTTTCTAAGGCAGTGCTTCTTTCAAGGAGATTATATGACTGAAATACAAATCCTATATAATATCTCCTCAGAAGGGCTAATCCCCTTTTTGAAAGCCTATTCACTTCCACACCACCAAGCATATATGTGCCTGATGTGGGAGTATCTAAGCAGCCAATTATATTAAGGCAGGTAGATTTTCCTGATCCACTCGCTCCCATTATGGCAAGAAATTCTCCTTTGTATATCTTGAGATCTATTCCCCTTAGTGCATGAACAGCCCTCTTTCCTTTTCCATATAACTTTCTTATATCTCTAAGCTCAGCCAATACATCTGAATTAGGCATTTTGTAAAATATCTACTATAATCTTTGTCCCTGGCTTTATATTTCCTGATAAGACTTGCGTCATAATTCCATCTGTCTCACCAATCGTTATTATAACAGGGACAGGTCTTCCATTTTTGAGTATCCATATCCTCCTTTTTCTACCTTTAAAAAATTCTACCTTCTTTTCTGTAGCAAATCTTTTTGGGGGATGAGGAATAACCATAGACAGAAATCCCCTCTTTTCTTTTTTCTTTTTTAGCTTCTTTGGAAAGGTAAATCTAAGTGCCTTATTT
>JALVZP010000193.1 GCA_027037575.1 Desulfobacterales bacterium
TATTATACTAACAGGATCCATACTATTCATGAAGTAAAGGGAAAGGATGGTTCTGGTGCTACAATGGATTTTATGGAGTTGGAAAGGGAAAGAGGAATTACCATCACATCTGCTGCAACCTATTGTGAATGGAAAGACCACAGGATAAACATAATAGATACACCAGGGCATGTGGATTTTACAATAGAGGTAGAAAGGGCGCTAAGGGTTATGGATGGCGGAATATTGATCCTTTGTGCAGTAGGAGGAGTCCAGTCTCAGACAATAACAGTGGACAGGCAGATGAACAGATATAACATACCTCGTATAGCTTTTATAAATAAATGTGATCGTGCTGGTGCAGATCCTTATCGTGTGCTAAATGAGATGAGAGAAAAATTAAATTATAATGCAATCTTGATGCAGATTCCCATTGGTTTAGAAGACAAGTTTTCAGGTGTTGTAGACTTGATCAAGATGAAGGCCATCTATTTTAAAGGTCCTCATGGAAAAGAGGTAGTAGAAGATGAGATTCCATCTCATCTCATAGACGAAGCAGAAAAGAGGAGAGAGGAATTGTTAGATGCAGCAACTATGTTCTCTGATGAGCTGATGGAGGCAGTATTTGAAGATAATGTGACTGAAGATCTTATACATGAAGCCATAAGAAGAGGGACACTTTCTAAAAAGCTTATTCCAGTATTTTTGGGTTCTGCTTATAGAAATATAGGAGTTCAGCCTCTTTTAGATGCAGTAAACAATTATCTTCCATCTCCTTATGATACAGAAAACTTTGCTATTGATATATCAAATCCTGAAAAAAAGATTCCCTTAAGGACAGATCCAGATCTTCCATTAGTAGCATTTGCATTTAAATTAGAAGTTACTCCATATGGACAGCTAACCTATATCAGGATATATCAGGGAAAAATAAAAAAAGGGGATAACATATTTATTTCAAGGACAGGTAGAAAAGTAAAGGTTGGCCGTATTGTCAGGATGCATGCAAATAAGATGGAAGATATTGAAGAGGCATATGCAGGTGATGTAGTAGCACTTTTTGGTATTGATTGTTATACAGGAGATACATTTACTGATGGAAAGATAAATTGCACTATGTCCTCTATCTATGTGCCAGATCCAGTAATTTCACTTACAGTTATTCCAAAGAATAAGGATTCTCAAGTAAAAATGTCAAAGGCCTTAAATAGATTTGCAAAAGAGGATCCCACATTTAGGGTCAATGTAGATGAAGAGACAGGGGATACAATCATTTCTGGAATGGGTGAGTTGCACTTAGAGGTATACCTGGAGAGAATGAAGAGAGAGTTTGGATTAGAGTTTACAACAAGGGATCCAGAGGTTGCTTATAGAGAGGCTATTACAAAAAAGGCTTCTTTTGACTATACTCATAAGAAACAAACTGGTGGTGCAGGTCAATATGGAAAAGTGGTAGGATATATTGAACCCACAGATAAGGAATATGAATTTATAAATCAGATAAAAGGAGGTGTTATTCCATCTGAATTTATCCCTGCTGTAGACGCTGGTTTTAGAGAGTGTCTGAAAAAAGGCAGTCTCATAGGTGCTCCTGTCCAAGGATTAAGGGTTGTCCTTATAGATGGAAAGTCCCATAGTGTAGACTCATCTGAAAGGGCATTTCAATATGCAGCAATAGGTGCGTTTAGACAGGCGTATATGAAGGCAAATCCAATTATACTTGAGCCAATAATGAAGGTATCCATAGAGGCACCATCTGAATTTCAGGGAAGGATAATGGGATCCATAAATCAGAGAAGAGGGGTTATATTAAGCTGCACTGAAAATGGAGTCTATACTGTAATAGAGGCAGAAGTTCCACTTAAGGAGATGTTTGGATATGCAACTGTATTGAGATCCCTTACACAAGGAAAAGGAGAATTTACCATGGAATTTTCCAAATATGAAAGGGTCCCTGAATCAATAGCAAAGGAGCTTATAGAAAAGAAAAAGAAGGAGAAAAATAATGCAAAATAGGATAAGCCCAATATGGGTATTGGAAAAAGGCAAAATAGACAAAGGGAAGATTGGCCTTCTGGTTGGAGAGAGGGGAGCTGGAAAGAGTGCATGTCTTACAAATATTGGAATAGAAAGGCTTTTAGATGGGAAAGAGGTTCTTCATGTATCCCTTGAAGATCTTCCTGATAGAGTGGAAGAGTATTATGAAGTGAAGATCAAAGAGGTGGGAAAGAAACCAGAAAATATAGAAGGTAAAAAGATGATATTTTCTTATATGAATCAGAGCTTCAATCCTGCTAAATTGGAAGAAGGAATAAGGAATCTAATTGAAAATGGATACAGATTTGATGTTCTTTTGATTGATGGTTTGGAAACAAAAGATCTGGAGATAATAAAAAACATAAAAAAGATTGCAAGTGCATACGGATTAGAAACGTGGATATCTTATCCTCAGGAGATTTATCTATCTATGGAAAAGGAGCTGAAAGATGTATCTGATTCAGTACTTAAATTATATGTCCGGGATGAAGAAACATATATAGTCCTTGAAAAGGCTGAAAAAGGAGAAGAGGGAAAGAGACTAAATCTTGATCCTATCAGTTTTTT
>JALVZP010000194.1 GCA_027037575.1 Desulfobacterales bacterium
GACCTTCTATGACATAATGTCCAAAAATACAGCAATAGGAATGATGACATTTGATCAGTCCATTATCGAGCTATTTAAGAAAGGTCTGATAACAGAGCAGACTGCCCTTAATTATGCAACAAGAAAGTCTGTAGTGAGAAGGGAGATAGATGCGATAAAGGCAGAGAAAGGAGAAAAGACAACCACTATAGAAGGACTTACAATAGATACAGAGTATGAGAAAAAGATTTCATAAGGAGGGAGAAAATTGGAGATAACATGTAAGGGATGTGGAAGCAAATTTATTATCCCTGATGAAAAGATACCAAAGGATAAGACTGTAAAGATAAAGTGTCCAAAATGTGGAGAAAAGACAGTTATTGAACCTGAAAATGATGAAATGGAGATAGAATCCATATCCTATTCTGATGAGGTCCTTTCTGATATATATGAAGATAAAAGACTTGCCCTTTTTGTAGGTGAAAATAAAGAAATTTTAGAAAAGATATTACCAAAGATAGAAGAGATGGAATATAAACTTATTCAAAGTGAAGATGTAAGGGATGCTGTAAGAAAGCTCAGGCTATATCATTTTGATCTTATCTTAATAGAGGAAAAGGGTGATATAAGGGAAAATATGGTAATGAAATATCTGAATAGACTCCCAATGGCAATAAGGAGAAAGATCTTTGTTGTTTTTTTAAGTAACAATTTCAAGACAATGGATCAGATGATGGCGTATGCACTAAGTGTAAATCTCATATTGAACCTTCAGGATGTAGAAAAAGTAAAGGATATCCTATATAATGCTATAAAGAAATATGAGACATTTTATAAGCCATTCTTTGATATAATGAAGGAGATTGGAAAATTATGAGGACACAAGAGCTATATAGATTGAGGGTAGAAAATTGTATACTTACCATTATAGAAGTTCACAAGGTCATAAGTCAGAGACCAGAGTTTAAGAATATTATATCCCAATTTGAAGAATTAAAGGATTTATTAGAAAGACTGGATATGAGTCTTGTTCAGGAAGAGGATGTTCAAAAGATAGAGCAGGCGACAAATTCACTTCTTGGCGAATTAAAGGACATATTTAAGGAAGCAGATTGTGGGCCTTTATATGATAAACCAATGAATTAAGGGTATTGACAAGAAAATGATTCTATTCAAGAATCTTTCTTGAAACCTTAAAGAGGAGGTCTTTTTTTATGTATATCCCTATGACAGTTTCAACCGTAACAGTTGATCCAATTAGCAACAGCCCTATTGTCATCCTAAAGGAGATAAATGGAGACAAGATACTTCCTATCTGGATAGGGATAATGGAAGCAACGGCAATAGCAAGTGAACTTGAGAATATAAAATTTTCTCGCCCTATGACACATGATCTTATGAAAAATATTATGGAGACGCTGGATGTGAAGATTACCAAAGTAGAGGTATGTGATCTAAGAGATAATACATATTATGCACTTATTCATCTCCTCACAAGTGATGGAAAGGAATATGCAATAGATGCGAGACCAAGCGATGCACTGGCCCTATCTTTAAGGATGAAGGCACCAATATTTGTAAAAGAAGAGGTTTTACTAAAATCCACAAAGCTAACAGAAGAAGATTCTGCCGATGAATCAGAAAAAGAAAAGAGATGGAAGAAGATACTTGAATCCTTGGAGCTAAAGGACTTTGGAAAATATAAGATGTAATAAGATGATGGATCTTCATACGCATACCGTATTCAGTGATGGAGAGCTTATTCCAGCAGAGCTGGTAAGGAGATTAGAGGTATTGGGATATGAGGCAGTCTGTATTACAGATCACGCAGACTCATCCTCCATTGACTTTATTGTTCCAAGGATAGTAAAGGTTTCAGAAGATCTAAATTCCTATCAAAAGGTAAAGGTCATACCTGGAATAGAGCTTACACATGTTCCTCCTCCGATGATTCCTCTCTTAGTCAAAGAGGCGAGAAAACTTGGTGCAAAGATTGTAGTTGTTCACGGAGAAAGCATTGTAGAGCCTGTAGCAAGTGGGACAAACAGGGCTGCCATAGAGGCAGGAGCAGATATACTTGCCCATCCTGGCCTTATAAGCAGAGAAGATGCGGAGCTTGCAGCAAAAAAGGGGGTATATTTAGAGATATCTGGAAGGAAGGGGCATTGTTTTACAAATGGGCATGTAGTGAGGATGGCAAAGGAGGTCAGTGCAAGGCTCGTATTAAATTCAGATGCTCACTCTCCAGAAGATCTTTTGACGAGGGATATGGCAGAAAGGATCGTTCAGGGAGCAGGCCTTCCTAAGGATTCCTTTAAAGAGGTGTTGGAAAATAGCAGATCCCTCATAAGGAAAATACTATGACCACAGTGCATCCCTCAGGCCAGAGGATCTCCTTATCCTTTGTATTATCCCTTCTTCTATAACCTCAGGCCTTCCCCATACCTCTATACCCTTCCTTGCCCTTGTAATTGCCGTGTATATGAGTTCTCTTGTGATTACAGGGACATATGTGTCTGGAAGAATAAATAGGACATTATCAAATTCAGATCCCTGACTCTTATGCACAGTC
>JALVZP010000195.1 GCA_027037575.1 Desulfobacterales bacterium
ATGCTCTTAAAGCTGTTTCCAATATGATGGTACATTATTCAACCAAAATGGACAGATGCTATGAGCTATTAAGGGAACTCAAAAAAGATGCAGTGGAAAGACTTCCAGCACTACAGATTTTTTAAAAAAACATTAGACAAGATATTAAATAAAAGAGAGGGGAAAAATGGAAAAGCTGGAAATCATTAATAGGCAAATGCGCCCGGCAGGATTCGAACCTGCGACCTTTGGATTCGTAGTCCAACGCTCTATCCAGCTGAGCTACGGGCGCTTCTTATTTTAAAATAACAAATTCTCTCAAAATTACAAGGTTAATTTCCTTTAAAGCTAATATGTCTGAAAAATACATTGATTCTATAATACAGATATGGCTACTTATTCTTATAATCTTTTCTCCTTTAGCATTTGGATCTGTTCATCTGTGGGCATATACTATCTTAGAAGTTTCTATCTTTATAATGCTTATCTTATATTTTTTTAAATATCTTATTTCCTCTTCCTCAAACAAAATAAGGATAGGAATTCCAGCATCCTGGATAAACATACCTTTTTTTTTCTTTCTCATTTTTGTCCTTTTCCAATTAATTCCATTTCCTGCCCTTTTGCTCAAATATCTTTCTAAGAAGAGATATGAACTATATAAGATGACTATTCCTGAGCCATGGCATTTTCAGACAATATCTATCTGCATACATCAGACAACAAGGGAGCTTTATAAGCTGATCACATATGTGGGTGTCTTCTTTTTAGCTCTTAAGATATTTGATTCTAGAAAGAGGATTAAAAGGGCTGTCATAGCTATTTTTTTTGCAGGGACATTAGAGGCATTTCTTGGAATATTCCAAATGCTTACAAAGACAAATAAGATATTCTGGTTTTGGCAGTCTGAAATAAAAAAAGGAGGCTATTTTGGATCCTTTGTAAATCCAAACCACTTTGCCAACTATATGGGAATGGTTGTATGTATTGAGATAGGTCTTCTCCTTTCAAGACCAAAGATCCCCTTTTATCCAAAAAGGGAAAGCTGGAGGCATTATATAAATAGATTTGAATCGTATATTTCCAAAAACATCCTTCTTATATTCCTGATTTCTATTATGGGAACTTCTATATTCCTTTCTCTTTCAAGGGGTGGAATAATATGTCTTCTATTTTCCCTTCTCCTTTTGTTCACATTTCAGGCATTAAAAGCATTTCAAAGAAAAAAGACTATTATAATTATCTATTCTCTCATCATGGCATTTCTTATATGGATAGGCATAGACCCTGTAATAAGGGAGCTTTCTACACTTCTTAAACTCACCAAGGCATCCCCTCAAAGACCAATAGCATGGAGGGATAGTCTCAAGATCATAAAGGACTATCCCTTGGTTGGGGTTGGATATGGAAATTTTAGAAACATATTTCCTTTTTATAAAAGTCCTTCCCTGGGAAGTGCATTCTGGGATCATGCCCACAATGAATACATTGAATATGCTGTTGATACAGGATTAATCGGATTTCTCCTATTCTATTTTCCAATCTTTTCATCCCTATTCTGGATTATAAAGAGATGGTTTAAAAGGACAGAGGCATTCTCTGTGGGAATCAGCTTGGGTGGGATATCTGCAATATCACTTCTTTTAATGGCAAATCTATATACTTTCAATCTACACATTCCTGCAATCTCATTTTTATTCTTTTTTATTATGGCAATTACTATTAGGAGTGTTTTCCTTTATCATCATTTTCCCATAAGGATTATTTCCTTAAAAAAGAAGAAAGCTTTTATTTCGTTTATCGGATTTTGTCTGATTTTTATTATTTTAATAAAAAATCAACTCAACATTTTTAAGGCAGAAAGCCTGTATAATCAATATAAGCAAACAAAAAGATTATATTTTTTGAAGAAGGCAGCTCAATTAGACTCAAATAATCCTGTATATAAGTATGTTTTGGCATTAGAATATGTAAAGAAGGATAAAGTGAAGTATGGAAAAAGGGCAAGAGATCTTTGTATATCTGCAATAAGACTTAATCCTACAAATCCATGGTATCATTTGGCTCTTGTATGGGTCTCCTACGTTACAAATGATAAGTCTATCCCTTTTAAGAAAGAATTATCCTTGGCTCTTAAACTTGATCCTACAAACCCATCAATAAAAAGATATGTAAGGAGATGGAAAAAATATGTGGCTTATTAGATTTATACTTATTGTTATTTTCTTCTTTCCATCTATCGGTTTTTCTTTCCAAAACCTTATTCCAAATCCATCATTTGAAGATAAAGATAGAGACAGTATTCCAGATGGATGGAATATATATAGAGTATACTATCTCGTCTATAAGGGAAAAAAAGGGAGGGCAATATGCCTTTCTGGGAAAGGAAAGATAAGCTGTACTATTCGAGGAATCAAGAAAAATTCTTACTACTTGCTTTCATTCTGGATAAAAAGGGATGGCTGGAAAGAAGGAGAATATCCTCAGGTGGAAATCTTTAATAAGAAGATCTTATTGAATACAGTTATAGGATGGGGAGATTGGATAAAGATATGTATGCTTTTAAATTCTAAGGAAAATGGAAGAACCAAGCTTTCTTTGATAGATCCAGGGCTATCCCATAAAATACATTTTTGCAGGCTATGTCTTGTAGAATTTTATCCTAAGCTCCTATTTCCTGAAGGGGCTATCTATTCCTATTATCCCAGGTTTAGCTGGAGAATGCCTGAGAATCCTTATGTTTTGGACTTTGAAATAGAGATTTCCAGATACAGAGATTTCAGAAAGGTTATTAAGTTAGTTCAAATAAAAGGAAGGAATCAATTCTTTCCTGATTTTCCTATAGATTCTGGAAGATGGTTTTGGAGAATAAAAGTATATAAAAATAGGAAATTTATTTCTGCTTCAAAGGAGAAATGCTTTTATATAATTCCCCAATTTCCTGTAGGCATTTTTGGTGTCCCACTAAAATATGTTGATAAGATAAAAAAGGCAGGATTTGATTCTATTTGTCTTGGTGGAGATCCTTTTTCTCTTGAGAAAAAGATCCTTCTTTTGTCCAGGAAACGAATAAATATGCTTTTATCCCTTCCATATAAATTTTCAGAAAAAAATATACAACTTATATTTTCTCTTAGAAAAAATCCCTATATACTTGCCTGGTATTTAAGAGATGAACCAGAGATATGGCATTTTCCTCCAATATATCTCTGGAAGATAAAAAGATATGTAAAGGCCTTGGATCCTACTCATCCAACACTTATAACCCTTGTAAGGGCAAAAAAAGTGGAAGAATATGGTCAGTGTACAGATATAATAATGGTTGATCCATATCCTATTCCGATTTCTCCTTTAACTAAGCTCTCTGAAAGTATTGATCAGGTAAAGAGAATTTTTCCTGAAAAACCTGTATGGGCAGTTATACAGGCATTTGATTGGTCTTCCTTCCCTTATGGAGAAGAAAAGAGAAGTTGGGGAAGGGATCCAACCTATCCTGAAGAAAGATGCCTCACATATCTTGCAGTTATACATGGGGCAAGTGGACTCTTTTACTTTACATTTAAGAGCAAAAACTATTTTATCCTCGAAAGGAAAAGACACTGGGATGACATAAAAAGGTTAATATCTGAATTGAATAGGATCAGATATATCCTAAGAGCTCCAAAGATATATCCAATAGAGTCGGTATGTATAACTGAAGGGATTCACTATATTGTAAAGCGTGTATTGGAAGGGAATAAAAGAGGAAATTATCTACTTGCAGTAAACAGCTCTCCTTCTCCTAAGGAGATAGAAATAAGGGTTCCCTTTCTGAAAAATCCAATATCCCTTTCCTTTGATGGATATGAGGCAAAGATAATAAAATTTAAATAGGCAGCCTTTTTCTCTTCTTTTCCTTCTTTCCTTCCTTGTCATAGTAATAATAGTAGTAGTGGTAGTAACGATAATATGAATAGTAATAGTCTTCCTTTTCCAGATCTACATTATTTAGTATGCATCCTATAACCTTTGCCCCCACATCTGATACCTGATCTATTGCATTTTTAACAGAGGGGATAGGTGTAGAGGCAGCCTTTATTACCATAACAACGCCATTTGTAAGAGGGGCAATCTCTATAGAATCAGCAGCACTGAGTATAGGAGCAGAATCCATTATAATTATATCAAATTCCTTCTTCATCTCCTCCAGTAGATTCTTCATCCTCTTTGATGCAAGAAGTTCGGCAGGATTTGGTGGAATAACACCAGATGTAATTATCCTGAGATATGGAAAGTTCTCCACCACCTTCATTTTTATTCCATCAGAGATATTCCCACTCAGATACTCTGAAAGACCTCCTTCCTTTTCCAAGTCAAACATCTCATGTATACGAGGCTTCCTTAAATCACAATCTATAAGCAATACCCTTTTTTCTAATTGGGAAAAAGATGCTGCAAGATTTGCAGAAACAAGTGTTTTTCCCTCCGCAGGTACAGCTGAGCTTATCAGGAATGACTTTCTTTCCTCATCAGGGGATGCAAAGGAAAGATTTGTCCTTATTGTCCTAAAGGATTCTGCCAAGTGAGACTTGGAATCCACGACGATCTCTCTAAATTCCCTTGGATTTGGATTTCCTGTATCAAACTCCATCCTTGCTATGATACCAAGAAGAGGAGTGTTAAACTGCCTTTCTACTTCAGAAGGATACTTTACTGTATTATCCAGGTATTCTAAGAGAAATGCCAAAAATATTCCCAAGAAGAGAGATGTTATAAGGGAAAGAATTATATTAAGCTTCTTCTTTGGTCTTACAGGTTTATCAGGAACAGTTGCAGGATCAACTATGGTAATGTTGGTGACCTTAAGATCCTCAGTAACACCTGTCTCTTTAAGCCTTTTAAGGAGAGATTCATAAAGTGATCTATTTACTTCTACCTGCCTTTTTAATACATTATACTGAATCTGCTTTTTATTAAGTTCCAATGCCTCTTTCTTCTTTTCTTCCATTGCCTTTAAGATCTGCTTCTCATTTTCGAGTGCAATTTGATATTCAATTTTTATACTTTCTGCAATCTTTCTTACTTCTCTCGCAATATTTTTCTTAATGGCATTTATCTCGGACCTCAATCTGACCATTACAGGATGGGCAGGCCCGTATTTTTTCCCCATCTTATAGTATTCTGCAACGAGTGATATATATTCTGCCTTAAGCTTTTGTATAAGAGGATTCTCTACCACAACAGGAAGGGAATCTATCTTCTCAGGATTATTTGCTACCTTCATCAGCTCCTTATAAAGGCTTTCCTTTTCTATCCTCTCTGTCCTTGCCTTATTTAAGGCGGCATTTAGTTCATCAAGACTCTTTAAAATAATGCTCTGTCTTTCCTCAAAATCAACAGATGCAAGTCCTTCCTTTTCCCTATATCTTTGAAGTGCAAGTTCTGATTCCTCTAATTTTTTTCTTACTTCCTTTATCCTCTTTTTAAGCCATTTTATTGCCTGCTTTGATGCCTCAAATTTTCTTTCTATACTACTTTCTATATACATTTTTGCATGCATATTAGCTATCTTTGCTGCAAGAACTGGATCCTTTGATTCAAAGCTAATATTTACAAGCCTGCTATTTCTTATAGGCTGTATCTTTAGATGGCTTAGATATATGTCTATAAGCCTGTCATACTTATTCTTTGGACCTTTAGGCCCCTTAGTAGAAAATATCCCTTTTATCCAGGAAATAATTGATCCTATTAGTGAAGGAGGTTTTGGCATAAATTCTGGATTATGTTCTAAATCAAGGGCTTTTATCACCCGAAGTGCCAGGCTTCTGCTCTTTAATATCTCATACTGGGTCTGGTAATAATCCCTTCCAGTTGCATTTACACCAAGGATATCCTCTATATTTACCACCTTGGGATTTTCTTTTTCTATAAGGACCTGGCATGTAGCCCTATAAACAGGCTCTGCTGTAAAGGAATATATAGCTACTATACTGGTAATAATAAAGACAATTGTACCAATAAGCCATCTTCTCTTCAGGAGTATCCTTAAATATTCTCTCAGATCTATCTCTTCCTCTTGATATTCAGGATAGGCTGGATATTGAGGATATTGTCCTTTTTCCTTTTCTTCTGGCATGGCTTACCTCAGAATAAGCTTTCTGGAACTATAATTGTATCTCCTGGATATACAGGATCTGTCATTTTTGCTTTTATTTCGATCTTCTGTCCATTCTTTTCCCTTACAATCTTTGTTTTATTTATTGCTGCCTTTTCTGTTGTTCCTCCAGCTATTGTAATGGCCTTTAATACAGTAATTCCATTTTCAAATATGTATTTCCCAGGCTTTTTCACCTCACCAAACACATAGAAATACTGAGCCTTTGGAACATAGATAGTATCATTTGGCTGCAACACAACATTCTGGCTTAGATCCCCTTCTAAGAGCCTCTTTAGATTTACTACAATAATCTCATCCTTACTTGCTTTTTCCAGGGGAGTGGGATTTGCCTTCTTTACCTTTGGCCTTATTATTATTACCTCAGATCCTGCATCCTTTGTGGGTCCACCTGCCTCTGCAAGTATTTCTAAAAGCGTAGTTCTTCCAATAAGGGGATATGCACCGGGACCTTTCCCTGTACCTGCCCCTCCCACTTCTCCCAATACGAATACCTGTTTGCTTCTATATTTCTTTACTGTAACAGTTACCTGTGGATTAATTATATACTTCCCAGAAAGCCTTTTTTCTATCTCCTTTTCCAGCTCCGAGACAGTAAGTCCATCTGCATGAACCCTTCCAATAAGTGGATAGGAAAAATATCCATCCTCAGAGACAGTAACTACTCTATTTAGATCATCATGATCCCATACCTTTATCTCCAATACATCTTGAGGCCCTATGACATATTCCTTTTTCTTGCTTTCTAAAAGAGGTGCAAGGCTCGCAGCCTTCCTTTGAAATAGCCTTTTCATACTTTCTGCTGGAGGAGAAGCATTCTGTGCATTTTTTGCTTTAGGAATCTTGGGATATCTGGCACAGGAAAAAAAGGAGATTAGAATTAACAAAATTAAACTTAATTTTATATACCTCATGCTCATCAAACCTAATTTTGCCCTAAGCCTTGGTTTAAAGGCTTAGGGCATATATTTTATACATTATTTTTAGAAAGTCAAAGTTAGGCTGGCAGTAACCAAATTTTCTCTATAATCTTCAGCATCGAAGTTTGACTCATTTGTAAGATAACGATATCCAATACTTGCTTTAAGCCATCTAAATGCCTTGTAGTTTATATCTATCCCATAACTAAATCTGTCATCATCCCTTTCTTCAGTAAACATTCCCTTTTCCTGATAATCATCATTTGTATATGAGAAGTATGCCCTTGCAGAAAAACCTGGGAAACGAGGAGAGCTCTGTTCAACTGAGAATGTTACACCAGATGAGATGTAGTATGTTCCATAGTCACCCTGAACCCTGAGTCCTGATGGAAGAAGTACGGCAGTTGTTACAGTGGTATCAACTGGCTTTCTAAAGGATTGGAGTGAAAACTTGGTAAAAGGCGAATACTTATATGAGACATTTATCTTTAAGCCAAATCCATCCCAATCATCACTTGGTCCATCATATTCCCTTCTTGTCCATCCACCCTTAATAACTCCTGTTATCTTTGCAGTTGGTTCCCACTTCACACCAACCCACACTCTGTGGTTATCTGAGTCTGTGCTTGGAAGATTCTCATCCTTATTATCTATACGTGTATATGCATATTCAATAAGGATAGATGTAAGGGGGAGAATACGATAGTAAAGATCAACTCCATATTCATTCTTCCAGTAATTGTCCAGCTCTGGATCATATGCCGTTGGAAATGCCTTATAATTTCCATAGTTTTTGAATTCATTTACATAGAATGCTGCAATCTTATAGCGGCCTGTAAGCCTATAAGATACCTCAGTTCTTACCTGATTGTAATAGAACTGATCCCTTATGTCCTGACTAAAGTCTGGGGGATTTGATGCCCTTTGCCAGTTATCTGTAACGAGGATATTCAGCCGATTAAAATTTAAATTTATCACTCCACTTAGATAGTGATCCTCTGTATCATATGCCTTATGGAATCTGTCTGCACTCTGGATGTCTGCATGATAATCTACTTGAACAAAGTGGGTCATAAAAGGAAATTGGAAAAGAACACCTGGCTTTACCCTGTATATAGTAGATCCTTTTTCATGATTCGGTTCTGTAAATATGTTGTCTGTATAGGATATGGAAGAATCAATGTATGGATGGATCTTTAGATTTCCAATATGTATATTTCCTGGGATCTGCTTTATTGTCCTTACATCAAACCCATATGCCCATGTTGCCAGAAATAGAATCAATAAAGTACCTAAAATAGTCCTTACTTTCATCTTTTGTCCCTCCTATAGTGCTGGACTTGCTG
>JALVZP010000196.1 GCA_027037575.1 Desulfobacterales bacterium
GGATCCCTCTCCATGGGCAGGAAACACCTCTATCCTTCCAGGAAATCTTCCAAGCTTGTTATAAAGGCTATCATAGAGATTCCTTATCTGCTCGTCCAATATCTCTTCTCCTGCAAGATCAGGTCTCCCAATATCTCCAACAAAGAGGAGATCACCAGTAAGTATCATCCATGGCTCTTCTGACCTGGAAAGATCACTTACCAAGATGGATATGGAATGGGGAGTATGCCCTGGAGTATGGAGTATTTCAAGCCTTACATTTCCAAACTCTATTCTATCTCCTTCCTTAAGCTTTTTGTGTTCAAACCTCGCTGGTGCACTCTCATGGAGATATATGTCTGCACCTGTAATGGATCTTAGCTCCTGATTTCCACTTACATGATCTGCATGTATGTGTGTTTCAATTATGTGGGTTATCTTCATTCCTTCATTTTGGGATATATCCAGATATTCCTGAATATCCCTTTTTGGATCAACAACAATACACTTTCTTGCCATAGGACATCCAATTATATATGAGAAGCAGCCAAGTCCTTCTGCAATTATCTGCTTAAAATACATAAGTTTCACCTCCCCTTATTTCTTTTCAAATGCAAAATCTACCTTCCAATGCTTCCACACATTCCCTACGAGATCTGGACCTGGTCTCAGTGTCTTCTTTCCAGGTGTCCATCCAGATGGTGTTACTTCTTCTCCCTCCTTCTCCCTTACAAACTGATATGCCTGGATCTGCCTTAATGCCTCCTCCACATTCCTTCCCACAGGAGGTGTAAGGACCTCATATGCCTGTATGATACCGTCAGGATCAATTATAAAGCGTCCTCTTACATCGACTCCTGCCTCCTCATCATATACACCATATATAGATCCTATCTTTCCTGCTGCATCAGATAGCATTGGAAATGGGACTCCTCCTTCTACCATCTTAGATAGCTCGTTGTCATTCCACATCTTATGGACAAATACGCTATCCACACTCATAGAAAGGACCTCTACTCCAAGCTTTTTAAACTCCTCATATCTTGCAGCAACTGCTGCAATCTCTGTTGCTCAGACAAATGTAAAATCACCTGGATAGAAGCAGAGAAGAACCCACTTCCCTTGATAATCTGAGAGCTTTACATTTACAAATTCCCCTTTATAGTATGCAGGTGCTGTAAAATCTGGTGCCTTTCTTCCTATTAAAACCATCTTTCTCCCCTCCTTTTTTGTCTCTTTTTCTTCATGCCCTTCTTCTTTTATTTCTCCACTTATGCTAATAGGCCTTGCACAAGAGATCTTTATCTTTTCTGGCATAACTATCACCTCCATTTCATGAGTATGTCATACTTTTTCTTTGGAATAACAACAAATCCTGTTATTCCAACACCTGTGTTGTTTGCATTATCATATGCAGTTATTATCACCTTGTATCCCCCACATGCCTTTGGGATAAATTCTGCTTCAAAATCACTTACACTTTTCCACATCAAAGGTATCTTTGCTATTTCTTTTTTATTATAAATTACATGTGCTACCACTTTAAAGTTTTTAGCATCCCAAAGACATTTTGGTTTAACAGGACATCCACACATAGGTGCTACATGTGCTCCAATTATTACCTTCTTCCTGGGAAAATAGAACTGATGTGGTTTTGGACTATATGGATGGACAATGAGTCCATAGAAGACAAACATTATGCCATCTCCCTTGATGTCCTTTCCTGGAATAAGCCACACCGTCTTTGTCTCCTTGTGCATATCTATTCCAGCAGAAAGGGGACCAATTGCATCTATCTGGATCTTCACTGGCTCTTTTATGTCAAATACGCATTCAAACTTTGCCGTATTCTTACCAACGGAAAGTATCTTTCCCCTTACAATAGGTTCTTTCATCAATACCTTCGTATTTCCTGTTCCACCTTCTATCATGCCTGTGGCAAGGATCTTTCCAGTAAAGTAGTCTCTAATAATCACCTTTACTCCACCTACTGCAGTTCCAACAAACTTTGCATCATTTGCCCTTACCCTTACAACAAGCCTTGTAGGGGTTGAAAGGCAGATACCTGGGAAAAGGAGAAAAAGAAGTAGAATGATTATCCTTTTCATGGCCTCCCTCCTTTAATAATATGCCTCATATAACTCTTCCTTCCTTATCTTTCCTTTGAACATGCTATATGTCCAAATCTGGTATGCAAGCACAATTGGAACGAATATTATTACGACAGTAAGCATAATCTTTAGTGTGAGTGGAGTTGAGGATGCATTGTAGATATTCAGGCTACATCTTGGATCCAAGGAGGATGGAAGAAGGTTTGGATATATTCCAACTACTCCAAAGAATACTACGCCAATTATTGTAAATGCTGAGAAAAACCAGCTTTTCCATGCACGCTCATTTGCTATGAATATCCTCAGAAGGATAAAGCATACCACAGCAAAAAGGAGGATTAGGAAAAGGACTGGATGATTAAGGTAGTTTCTAAATAGCCTTGTAGATGTGTAGCTATAGATGAGAAAGAAAATTATGGCTACAAGAAGTATGATCCAGAACTT
>JALVZP010000197.1 GCA_027037575.1 Desulfobacterales bacterium
TTTCTTCTCTTAGAAAAGATACAGTATCTGAAGAGCAGATTATAGAAGAAGCTGATAAAGCATTACTTAGGGCAAAAATAGCTGGTAGAAACAGGATATATTTATTTACAGAAAAAGGTTTAAAGGAGATAAAATCAGGTATAATAGAAAGAAGGAAATTTAAAAGAATGCCTGTAGATTTCAAAATGGAATATATAGTTCTTTCTTCCCTGAATAAGAAGAGTGTTGGAAGAGTCATAAATATGAGCGAAGAAGGAATATGCTTTGAAAATTCGCCTATCCAAATCCAGCCAGAAACTCTTCTTTTAGTGGATCTAAATCTTCCTATAAAGGATGGGGAGAAATTTCATGTAAAGGCCATTGCACAAGTAAGGTGGAAAAAGAAAGAGAGAGAAAAGATTATAGTAGGTGCAACATTTACTCCATTAAGTTCTAAGGATAGGGAATTAATAAAAAAAATATTTTTTTCTAAGGGTAAAAGTGAGATTTAAAATACTATCAATAGGGACTGAAAAAATATTTGAAACCATTTATTCAAAGCTTTCTCATAATCACCAGATTTATCAATGTTATAGCCCTATTGATGCACTTTCTGTACTTGAAAAGGAGCCAATAGATATCCTTATAACGCAATTTAAACCTTCCTTTCTTTATTTTCTAAAGGATACTATATATCATTATCCTGATATAGCAGTATTATTAATAACAGAAAAGGGAGAATATAAGGAGATAATACCGGAAATGGAAAATATAGTGTTTGAGTATGCAGAAAAAACAACCTCCTGGGATGAGATTTTCCATAAACTAAATATTCTATTTGAAATATGTAGGTATAAAAGACGTTATCGTAAATCCAATATTTTTAATATAATGACTCCTTATATCTTAGATTCACTGAAAAAGCTTAATCTTAACAGGACATATAAAGTTGTTTTAAATTACTTAGATGATATCTATAAAAATTCTATCTCCTTTATTTGCGAGCCAAAGGAAGAAAATAGATTTTTGATAGTAGAAGCGAGCAAAAAGGGAGAATTTTACCTATCTAAGATAGGCTGTACTGATACTTCCATAGAGATACCATCACGGGCATTAGATCCAATCTTAGAAAGACAAAATGGATATCTGGAAGATATACCAGTAGATCTTTTTCTGGAATTTAAGAAGGTAGGTTTTAAAAAATCCTTTATATTCCCTCTAACCTTAAACAATAAGGTGTTTGGACTTCTTATATTTATTATATCAGATGAAAAAATGATAGAGACAGAAGATATAGAGCTTCTCTATATGATTTCAAAAAAGCTTTCTTTTATAATTGATCATGTGGATCTTTTGAGAAATATAAATAGACTTTCCAGGGATCTTAGACAAAGTCAGGATATTATTATGCATCAGCAAAGACTTAAGATACTCGGGCAGATGGCGAGTGGCATATCTCATGATCTGAATAATCTGATATTTCCAATAATAGGTTTTACAGAACTTTTATTGGAAAGAGAGCATGGAATCAGCAGGCAGGGAAGAAGATATCTCTATCAAATACTTAATGCAGCAGAAGATATAAAGAACATTACTGCAAGATTAAGAAAGTTTTATAAAAAGAGAGAAGATATAGAGGATGAGTTAAGATGGATAGATCTTAATGAAATAGTAAAAGAGGCAATATCTTTGGTAGAAGCAAAAAGAAAAAAGAATTCTATTGAAAAAGGCATAAATATAGAGATAGAATGTGAACTTTCTAAGGATATAGAAAAAGTAAAAGGTGTTGAGTCAGAGATAAGGGAGGCATTGATAAACCTCTTATTTAATGCAATAGATGCTATTAAAGAAAAGGAAGGGAAGATAAAGATAAAAACATGGATGGAAAATGAAAAAGTGAAATTAAGTGTAGAGGATAATGGAATTGGAATGGATGAAGAGACATTAAAACATTGTCTTGAACCATTTTTCACTACAAAGAAGGAGAAAGGGACAGGCCTTGGGCTTTCTATAGTATATGGAATAGTTGACAGGCACCATGGAAGCTTAGAGATAAAAAGTAAACCAGGAGAAGGAACAAAGGTTATTATTTCTTTTCCTTTGATAAAAGAAGAGGAAGAAATAAAAGAAGAAGAAAAAAAAGAGGAAGAAAGAGATATTCTGAGTAAGTCATTAAAGATCCTATTCATTGATGATGACAGCTCTGTTACCTCTCTTGTAAAAGAGCTTTTGTCTTCTGAATCCTATAATGTTACTGTGGTAAATGATGGAGAAGAAGGAGTAGAGCTCTTTAATAGGGATAGGAAATTAGGTAAACCATTTGATATTGTTATTACAGACTTTGTCATGCCAAAGATGAGCGGGAAAGAGGTAGCAGAAGCAATAAAAGCAGTTTCTCCAGAAACACCGGTAATCCTCCTTACGGGGTGGGATATTCCAGAAACCCATTTAAAAGAGAATGTGGATTTGATATTAAGAAAACCTATATTTCCATCAGTTCTTAGAGAAGTAATATCTCATTTTGTAAGTGAAAAGTAAATATGGCAAAAATATTTATCGCACTGCATGAAAAAGATTATCAAAGGCTCTTAAAAGAATGGATGGGAGATAGAAATGACTGCTTTATTGCCCTTTTGGATGATCCTAATTGGTTAAAAGGGAAGATACTTAATATGGACTATGATCTTGCATTTGTAGATGAAATATTAATAGATGAATTTAGAGAGACCATAAAGGAGAGGAAATTAAAAGAGTATCCTGTAATACTTCCTTTTGTCTATATAAAGACCTCTTCTGTGGATGAAGAGATAAGTGAAATCTGGGACATAGTGGATGAACTTTTGAGGCCTCCTTTAAAGAAACTGGAAGTATATATGAGATCCCAGAGGCTCTTAAACTACAGAAAGATAACAAGGATGCTTAATTATACTGCAGTAACAGATCCTATAAGTGGATTCTTTGCATATAATTATCTTATGATAATTGGAGAACAGGAATTTGAGCAATCAAAAAGATATGAAAGGCCACTTTCTATTATGTTTATGTATATTGATCAGATCTCAAAAATAAAAAGTACATATAAAAATTCTGTGACAGATAAATTGATCCGTCGTATTGCTCAAAGATGTTATCTTAAAATAAGATCAGCAGATATACCTGGAAGATACAGCTCTAATAAATTTCTATTTATAATGCCTGAAACACCTGGAAATTGTGCGGTATTAACAGCAGAAAGGCTGAGGAGGATTGTATCTGAAAGGCCTACTCCTATAAATGGATATAATATTTTTGTAACAGCAAGCTTTGGAGTAGCATCATTGGATGAGAGGGTTCATAATTTTAGTGACCTTATAAGCAGGGCTGAAAAGGCACTTTTTAAGGCAAAAGAAAATGGGGGGAATAGGGTAGAGCTTTATATAGATGAAGAAGATTGAAGAGCTAAGGACTTTATTGGAAAGAATAGATGGCAGAGGATATAAGGCATATAAAGATATTGAAGGGGCATATCGAAACAAAGAAGGATTCTATCTTTTTATAGATCATGTCCAGGGGGACCCTTTTGCATCTCCTTCCAAGATAAGGATAAGGATACCAATAAATAAAACAGGTTTTCCAAAAGAGCTTTTTAAAAATAAGGTGAGGAGGATTGCATTTGAGGATCTTGTTGCAAGAAAAGTAAAGTCAGTAATATTTTCACTTAAAAGGGTAAGAGGAACAGGAAAAAGTGGACTTATCCATATAGATTCTGGAAATCAGGAGGTATTAGAAAGAACAGCATGTAAGGTAACAGAGGAATGGATTGAGGTAAGGATATACATAGGACTTCCTGCAGAGGGAAGAAAGATCCTTTCTAAGGAGGCAGAGAGGATATTCTTTGATCAGATACCAAGGATTGTAGAGGATTCTCTTTTTTGGGAAAGCCATGATAAAAGATATGCAAGAAGATTTGTGGAATGTATAGAAAATCAGGAATATATAAGGGAAAGGCTAAAGGAGAAAGCTATTGTTGCGTTTATAAAGGATGGATCTATTCTTCCAAGAGAAAGTGGAATAAGTCAGCTTCCTTTAAGGAGTGCAGTCCCTTTTAAATCACCCCCTTCCTTAAGGGTCAAGTTTGATCTTCTTAATCCTGTGGATGGAAAAAAAGAGATTATAGGAATGGGAATTCCAAAGGGTGTTACCCTTATTGTGGGTGGTGGATATCATGGAAAATCCACTCTACTTCAGGCATTGGAAAGGGGAGTATATCCCCATATCCCGGGTGATGGAAGGGAATATGTAGTTACCCTTCCAACTGCTGTAAAGATAAAGGCAGAGGATGGAAGGAGGATAGAAAAGGTAGATATAAGCCCGTTTATAAACAATCTTCCTAAGGGAATAGATACACGCTCCTTTAGCACAGAGAATGCAAGTGGAAGCACAAGTCAGGCAGCAAACATAATGGAAGCCATAGAGATAGGTTCAGAGCTTCTCCTCTTAGATGAGGATACCTCGGCTACCAATTTTATGATAAGGGATGTAAGAATGCAGCAGCTTGTAAGAAAAGAAAATGAGCCAATAACTCCTTTTATAGATAGAGTGAGGGAACTTTATAATAGGCTTGGAATCTCTACCATCCTTGTCATGGGTGGATGTGGAGATTACTTTGATGTAGCAGATACAGTAATAATGATGAAGGAATACCTTTCATATGATGTAACTTCTGAGGCAAAGGAGATTACAAAGAGGTATCCAAACAGAAGGATAAAGGAAACCGAGGAACTTGAAAAATGGGATATAAGCAGGATTCCAATAAAAGAAGGATTTGATCCACATAGAAGGCATAAGATAAAAATAGATGCAAAGGATATAGATAAGATTTTATATGGAAATGAGATAATAGATTTAAAGTGGATTGATCAGATAGTTGATCTTAGTCAGACGAGGGCGATAGGAATGGCAATATATCTTTGCTCAAAGAGATTTATGGACAATAAAAGACCTTTAAGGGAGATATTAAAGGAGTTTGAAAGGCTTATAGATAAGGAGGGATTGGATATATTAGATCCTCATTATAAATATGAGAGACATCCAGGAAGCTTTTCAAGACCAAGGATATTTGAGATTGCAGCTGCAATAAATAGGCTTAGATCTGCAAGGTTTAGGATATTATGATATTCCTTTCAGATATAGATGTAGATTCCATAAATACTGAATTTACTCCTTTTAGCTTTAGCTATGGATTTGATCTTTCTAATCTCACCGAATCTATCAAAAAAGTCGGTTTAATTAATCCACCAATCCTGAGAATGCAGAAGAATGAATTCATTATAGTGATAGGATATAAGAGGATACTGGCATTAAAAAAACTTAAGTTAGAAAAGACAAAAGGCTTTATACTTTCAGAAGATGAATCTCCTTTGGAATGCCTTCTTATGAGCTTTTATGATAATCTTTCTGTAAGAAAACTGAATGAGGTAGAAAAGGCTATTTTTTTGAGCAAATTGAGTAGCTACATAAAATCAGAAGAGATAGTGGAAAGATATCTTCCTTTAATTGATCTTCCAAAAAGAAAGAATATCTATGAAATGTATATATGGATAGAGTCTTTAAGTGAGAAAGCAAAAAAGTTAATAGCATCTGAGGCGGTATCTATCAAGACAATAAGACTTATGTATGAAAAGGAGATTCCTTTGGAGGAGATAGATATATACATCGATCTTATGGGAAAATTAAGTTTTAGTTTTAATGAACAGATTCAGCTTGTTGAATACACAAATGATATCTGCAGAAAAGAAAATATTAAATTAAAAGGGCTTCTCAAAAAAGAGGAAATAAAAGAAATAATTAAAAATCCATCTTTGGGAAAAAAAGATAAGGCAAAGAGGCTGATGGATATACTAAAGAAAATGAATTTTCCAAATCTCTATCTTGCAGAAAAGACATTTAAGAAAATGGTAGATTCTTGTAATCTTCCAGATGGTGTAGAAATAAGAGTGCCATTTTATTTTGAGTCAGGCTACAGGATGGAGATCTCCTTTAAAAATGGAAAAGAACTAAGGGGAAAGCTTAAAAGACTTGTAGAAAATAAGGAATTGGGAAAGATAAAAGATCCGTGGAAGGGAGAATAAAAGAGATTTTTGTTCAGAAGGAGGCACTTGGTTACCCTTTTACATATAGGATACTGGAAAGATTAAAAGATAGAAAGTTTCATATTATAAAAGAAGAATCTCCTTTCTTTGATGATCCAAGGTATAAGCCAAAAAAAGATTCCCTTTATCTTCTGGTCCATAAAGGAAGCTTTTTAAAGCCATGTCCAGGAACAAAGCAGTATATATGCTGCAGATATCAGATATTAAACATTGGCATAAACTGTCCCTTAGATTGTAGCTATTGCATATTGCAGGCATATTTTAACCAGCCTTATTTAAGAATATTTGTAAACATAGAGGATGGACTAAAGGAAGTATTGAATTACATAGATGAAAGAAAAGATGAGATATTTAGGATAGGAACAGGAGAATTTACAGACAGCCTCGCACTTGATCCCATAACTGAATGGAGTAAGATCCTTATCCCCCATTTTTCAAAGAGAAAGAATGTCATATTAGAGCTAAAGACAAAGACAGGCAGCATAGAAGGAGCAATATCTTTACCTTATAGAGAAAGGATTATTATTTCCTGGTCTTTAAATAGCCCTCTTATTTCAACTAAGGAAGAGCATGGAGCAATAAGTGTAGAAAAGAGAATAAAGCTTGCAGGTATATGTCAAAAAGAGGGTTTTGTCGTAGGGTTTCATTTTGATCCATTAATCTTTTATCCAAACTGGAAAGAAGACTATCTGAGAACAATTGATCTTATGGAGAGATATCTTGATCCTTCAAAGATAATATGGATTAGTCTTGGAAGCTTTAGATATATGCCTGAGCTAAAGAATATCATAATAAGAAGACATAAAAAGAGTGTTGTGCTTAATGGAGAGTTTATAAAGGGTATGGATGGGAAGATGAGATATTTTAAGCCAATAAGGATAGAGCTTTATTCATACATGTATGATAAATTGAGTTCCTGGTATAAGGATCTTGGTATATATCTCTGTATGGAATCTGATGATGTATGGAAAGAATCATTTGGATGGAGTCCAAAAAACTCCCAGGGATTAAAGGATTTCTTGGACAAAAGGGTAATAAAATTTTTCGGAAGATAACCCCCTTATACTTGCATTTTTGATCTTTATAACATATAAAGAATCTATCCCAAAAGTTAAGAGAAAGGATTTCCTTGTGGAAAGAGACCTATTTTTGTCTCGAATTGCAAAATTGAGGTCTTTTTTCTCAGAAAAAGGGCTTGATTCCTTGTGGATAAAGGGATCTGAGAACAGGAGATATCTTTCTGGATTTAAACCAGAAGATATCATCTTAACGGAGTCTGCTGGTTCACTGCTTGTAGGAAAGGATTTTGAAATCCTTTTAACAGATCCGAGATATGAGCTGGAGGCAAAAGAGACACTCTCTTATTTAGAGATAAAGATACTAAAGAATAATCTGATAAAGGAATTTTGTGATGTAATAATGGAAAAAGGGATAAAAAAGCTTGGATTTGAGCAAAATTATGTAAGTTATGGAGATTATGCAAAGATAAAAAAGGAGCTTCAAAATAGAAGATATGAAATAGAGCTTATCCCCTTAGAAGATACCATAGAACAAATGAGGAAGATAAAGGATTCTTATGAGATAGCAAAGATTAAAGAGTCTGCAAGGATAGCAGCAAGGATCATGGATGAGTTGAAGAAATATTTAAAGCCAGGTGTTACCGAAAAGGAAATTGCATTTAAGGTTCAGGAGCTTGCATATCTATTAGGCGCTGATTCTCTTTCTTTTCCTCCTATTGTTGCATCTGGGCCGAATAGTGCACTTCCACATGCAGTCCCTACGGAAAGGAGAATAAAGGAAAATGAGCCTGTTATTATAGATATTGGGGTAAAGGTAGATGGATATTGTTCAGATATTACAAGGACATACTTTATTAATGGAGCTAAAGGAGAATTTGAAGAGATATATTCAATTGTTAAGACTGCACAGAAAAAGGCAATGGAAAGTGCAAAAGAGGGGATAAGAAGTAATGAATTGGATAGGATAGCAAGATCAATTATAGAAGATAAGGGCTATGGAAGATATTTTAGCCATGGATTAGGACATGGTGTTGGGCTTTCTGTTCATGAAGATCCCAGGATATCAAAGATAGATAATACTGTACTTAAGAGCAATATGGTAGTAACTATAGAGCCTGGTATTTATTTGCCCAAAAAAGGCGGGGTAAGAATAGAGGACATGATAATTATTCAGAAAAACAAATGT
>JALVZP010000198.1 GCA_027037575.1 Desulfobacterales bacterium
CTCTATACCTATCTGGGAACTGTCTGCCAAGATTTTTGACAATAATAAAAAAAAATGGTAAAAAATAAAACTACATTTAGAAATATAAGGGCCGTTAGCTCAGTCGGTAGAGCAGCGGACTTTTAATCCGTTGGTCGGGTGTTCGATTCACCCACGGCCCAGGTGAGCGTCCCCATCGTCTAGCCAGGTCCAGGACACCGGCCTTTCACGCCGGCAACAGGGGTTCAAATCCCCTTGGGGACGCTTTTTTTATACCTGTTCACTTTGTTTCCTTTTCGCTTTGTCTAACATTTTTGACAGTCCTTATTTTTGCACATCCAGCGCTTGGTATGACCGATACGGTAAGGGCATCATACGAGCTTCCAATTGGTGAACTTTTCTGATTTCTGATACAAGGGGGATTGGAATAGCAGCTATCCTCTTTTAGGAACAAGTATACAGAACACGATAATTAGCAGTGCATGTGCAATAGCTGGATGGAAAACTGCGCTTTTGATGTGTTTGAAGGGATGTTCACTCCGATTTAGATAAAAAGCCTCTATAGGCTTTAGACTTTGAGACTATTTGCCATGCCAAGTGGAGCAGTAAGAATCAGTTAAAACCCTAATACCTGGATAATATGAAATACAACTCCTTTATAAAAGGATACATCAACTGGAATTTGTTGTGTAGAAAAAGATCAGTCACTGCATTATGATGTAGGTGTGCAATGTGGACAGGTGATTTAGTACTTGAATACCTAAAGAACTATACACTTATGCACTAACTTTACAGTATTGTTCTGCCTCAAATGGAATTGGAATTTCCCTAAAATTATGTTAGCTATAACATAAGAAGGAGAGAAACACCATGAGTGAGAGAAAGGAAAGAAAATTTAGTCCTGAAGAAAAGGTAATGATCTTAAAGAAGCATCTGCTTGAAAACACACCTATATCTGATATATGTGATCAGTATGGACTTCATCCCACAGTATTTTACAGATGGCAGAAGCAATTCAAGGAAAAATACTTGGACTATATTACATCACATCAGGAGGTATTGGCTAATGTTGAGTAGTTATTGTATATTTTTTAGGGGGTCAAACCAACATGGATTCCAAGGGATTTCTAGCTTGAGGATTGGGAAAAAGAGGCCATAGTGAAATTTTTCCTTGCTCATCCTGAAGAAGGTTACAGGAGACTTACCTATATGATAATAGATGCAGATATTGTGGCAGTAAGTTCCAGCAGTGTCTATAGGGTACTGAAGGCAGGAGGATATCTTAACAGATGGAATCATTCTTCAAAGAAAGGAGAAGGATTCATAGAACCTAAAAGAGCCCATGAGCACTGGCATATAGATATATCTTATCTGAATATCAAAGGCACCTTCTATTATCTATGTAGTATCCTTGATGGATACAGCAGATATATAGTTCACTGGGAGATAAAAGAGACTATGAAAGAAGCAGATGTATAGATAATTATACAAAGGGCTAAAGAGAAATTTCCAGATCAAAGGCCAAGGCTTATCTCTGACAATGGGCCTCAGTTTATTGCAAAGGAGTTTAAGGAATTTATTAGGATAATGGGGATGGATCATGTAAGGGTATCTCCCTATTATCCCCAGAGCAATGGAAAGATTGAAAGATGGCATCAGAGTCTAAAAAGGGAATGTATCAGGCCGAAGTATCCCCTTTCCCTTGAAGATGCAAGAAGGATTGTAGGTGGCTTTGTTAATTACTATAATACCCAAAGACTTCATAGTGCTATCGGGTATATAACGTCCAAGGATAAACTTGAGGGAAGGGAAAAGCAGATATTTGCTGAAAGGGATAGAAAGCTTCATGAGGCGAGAGAGCTTAGAAAAATCAGGTGTAGGAAACAAAAAAAAGACCTTAAAGGAGTATGCTGGTGTGTAGCTTATTTTTGAATGGGAAAACTCCATTTACGCTTAATTAAAACAGTCACCACTTCCATTATGAGGTGAGAATGTCAAAATAGATGTATCTTGACACTATCTATTTGTCTAAATATATTAGGCAAAACTATGGTAGTTGTAAAAGAAAAGAACGGGTAGAAGGTCTGGAAGTTGTTTAGGAGTGCTCCTCAAGTCAAAAAGGGAGCACAGGCATCTAATCATGAAATTAAAGTAAAGAAGAAAAGAGAATACTATGTAGCTGAAGAATAGAATAAAAAGAAATTTTATAAAATTCCCAACTTGAAAAGCTGCTTAGTGTTTCTCTGGAATATCTGAAGTGGGAAAGCGTTGTTGCCTTTTACTCTGGATACTGCCAGAGTGTAAGTAAGCTTTTTTCTTTTAAGTGAGATGATATAGACTGGGAAGAGAGGAAGGATAATAAACTCACTTAAAAAGTCATGGTTTGCTTCTATCTACATGCTTGCACATGGAGATGGTCTTAAAGCTGTTTCCAATATGATGGTACATTATTCAACCAAAATGGACAGATGCTATGAGCTATTAAGGGAACTCAAAAAAGATGCAGTGGAAAGACTTCCAGCACTACAGATTTTTTAAAAAAA
>JALVZP010000199.1 GCA_027037575.1 Desulfobacterales bacterium
ACTTGCAAGGATAGCAAAGCTTCTCAAAGACAATAGACTTAGGAAGAATTTAATGGAAGCAAAATCCAGAGAAGAAATATATAAAACAATCATTGAAGCAGACAAAGAGATAACTATCTAAAAAAAGGGGGATCATGTTTAGTCTTTATGATAGGCATACTGATAGTTTCTCACTGTGATATTGGGAAGGAATTGATAAAGGCAGCAGAGCTTATAATGGGACATATAGAATTAATAGACTCTGTATCTGTAAGCCAGCCAGTAAATAGTCAGGAATTAATAGATCTTATATCCAAGAAGATAGAAGAGTTGGATAAAGGGGAAGGAGTCCTTATACTTACAGATATGTTTGGTGGAACACCATGTAATATAAGTCTCCCATTTCTGGAAAGAGAAAGGGTAGAAGTGCTTGCGGGTGTAAATCTTCCTATGCTTATAGCAATAGCCAAGGATAGAGAGGGTATCTCTTTAAAGGAGTTAAGCAAAAAGGCAAAGCAGGCAGGAAAACAGAGTATTACTCTGGCAGGAGAACTGATTTCAGCCTGATTTAATGCTTTCCATTATAGAGATTGGAAGAAGAGAGTTTAGAAGGTTTGAAAAAGAGATACTGGATATTGAAAGGAGCTCTTTTAGAACACCCTGGAATTTTATCCAGTTCTTAGATGAGCTAACTAACCCAGTTTCTCATCTATGGGGGCTTATTGAGGATGTAAGACTGATTGGATATATCTGCTTCTGGACTATTGGTAATGAAATACATATACTAAATATTGCAATACATCCTGAAAAGAGAAGGAAGGGAATGGCAAGATATTTGATTGATAAATTGATAAATATGGCAAAAGAAAGGGATGTATCTGAGATATGGCTTGAGGTAAGAGCATCTAATAAGCCAGCCATATCTTTGTATGAAGCTCTGGGGTTTGAGAAAGTAGGGATAAGAAAGGGGTATTATCCAGATACCCATGAAGATGCCATTTTGATGAGCCTAAAACTTAAATAAGGAGGTATGCCATGGCAGTAAGAGTTGGTATAAATGGATTTGGAAGGATAGGGAGGATGGTGTTTAGGGCAGGACTAAATAATAAGAAGATAGAATTTGTTGCAATAAATGATATAACAGATCCAAAGACATTAGCGCATCTTCTAAAATATGATTCTGTTCATGGAAAGCTGAATGCAGATATATCTCATACAGAGGATTCCATTGTGGTAAATGGAAAGAATATCAGGGTATATACAGAAAGGGATCCATCAAGCATCCCCTGGAAGGAAGAAGGTGTAGATATAGTCATGGAGTGCACAGGACTATTCAGGGAAAGGAGTAAAGCAGAAGGTCATCTAAAGGCTGGGGCAAAAAAGGTAATCATATCTGCACCTGCAAAGGATCCTGATATAACAATAGTTATGGGTGTAAATCATGAAAAATATGATCCAGAAAAGCATCATATCATCTCAAATGCCTCCTGCACAACAAATTGTCTTGCTCCTGTCTGCAAAGTATTGATGGAGAATTTCGGAATAGAAAAGGGCCTTATGACAACAACACATGCATATACCAATGATCAGAGGCTACTTGATGCCCCACATAAAGATCTCAGGAGGGCAAGGGCAGCAGCAATGTCAATGGTTCCAACAACAACAGGTGCTGCAAGGGCAGTTTCCTTAGTCCTTCCAGAACTTGAAGGAAAGCTAAATGGAATGGCAATAAGGGTTCCTACACCCAATGTATCAATTGTAGATCTTGTTGCACAGCTTAGTAAAAAGGCAACCGTGGAAGAGATAAACAATAGCTTGAAGGAGGCATCAGAGACATATCTGAAGGGCATACTTGCAGTATGTGAAGAGCCTTTAGTATCTATTGATTTCAATGGCTCAACATACTCCTCCATTGTGGATGCACTCTCCACGATGGTAATAGATGATATGGTAAAGGTCCTTGCATGGTATGATAATGAGTTTGGATATTCTAACAGGATGGTAGATCTTGCAATCTATATAGGTGAAAAGGAGAAATAAGATGGAAAGGAGACCACTTATTGCAGGAAACTGGAAGATGAATCTCTCTTTAAGGGATGCCATCTCCTTGGCAAAGGATATAGTTACTGGCATATTGGATATAGAGGATAGGGATGTCCTTATTGCCCCTCCCTTTCCCTTCCTCTATCCAATAAATAAGGCAATAGAAGGCAGCAAGCTCTTTCTTGGTGCACAGAATATGCACTGGGAGGAAGGTGGGGCATTTACAGGAGAGGTATCTGGATTGATGATAAGGGATGTGGGATGCACTCATGTAATTATTGGCCATTCTGAAAGGAGGATAATATTCAAAGAGACTGATGAGATGATAGCAAAGAAGGTGAAAAAGGCAATAGATCTTGGGCTATATCCCATTCTATGTGTAGGGGAAAGGTTGGAAGAAAGGGAAGATGGAAAGACATTTGAGGTAGTAAAAAATCAGCTTGAGGGAGGTCTTTCTCTTATAGATGAGATCCCTGATACATTTATCATTGCATATGAGCCTGTCTGGGCAATTGGAACAGGACATACTGCAACACCTTCTCAGGCGCAGGAGGTCCACTCCTTTATAAGGAAATGGATAGAGGAAAGATATGGGAAGGAGAAGGCATCCTTTATAAGGATACTTTATGGAGGGAGTGTAAAGCCAGAGAATATAAAGGAACTTATGGCAGAAGAGGACATAGATGGTGCACTTGTTGGAGGGGCAAGCCTTAAGGTAGATTCCTTCTTAAAGATTGTGAGATTTTAATTTTTATGATCTTGAAAGCACTTAAATCAGTTAAGCTAACTGTTTTTTTACTTATTCTCCTTGCCTCTATTGCAATAATAGGGACGGTAATCCCTCAAGGAGAAGAAGCTGTTGGATTTGCAATGAGACTTAGTCCAAGGGTATTTCATATCTTAAGTGCCCTTGGACTATTTGATATATATCACACATGGTGGTTTAGGGCTTTACTCGGTCTTATTTCTATTAATCTGATAGTCTGTTCAGTTGATAGGTTTCCAAAGACATGGAAAAGAATGAATGCATCTCCTCCAGTAGATATGAAAAAGATATTTGAAGATATAGGTAGAGACCAGTCATTTGAAGTAAATGGTAATTTTAAAAAAGTCTTAGAAAAGCTGGATTCCTTCTTAGAAAGAAGATTTAAGAATGTAAGAAAAAAGATTGAAGATAAAATAGGATACTTCTACCTTGAAGAAGGAAGATACTCACATCTTGGCGTATACATAGTCCATCTAAGCGTAATAGTTATTCTCGTAGGAGGAATCATAGGCTCTATATGGGGATTTGAGGGATATATGAACATATTAGAAGGAGAAAAAAAGGATATTGTAAGACTTACAAGAAAGATGAAGGTCATAAGGCTTCCATTCTCTATAAGGTGTGATAATTTCATAGTAGAATATTATGAAAATGGGATGCCAAAAGAATATCTTTCAAGGCTCACCTTTATAGAGGATCATAAAGAGACAAAAAAGGAGCTTAGAGTAAATCATCCTGTCTCATTTCATGGAATAACATTTTATCAGGCAAGCTATGGAATATCTGTAGGAAGTTATGCAAAGATAAGAATAATAAATAATGAGGAAAAGAAAAGGTATGAGTTAACACTTAAACCTGGAGATATATATAAGATCCCTGGTTCTGATACGGTCATACAATTAATGGACATAAAGGATAATCTTGCAGGATGTGGGCCTGCATTGATTTTGCTAATAAGGAAAAGGAGTGAGATAAGGAAACTGATACTCTTTCAAGATATGGAAAAGGCAAGAAAAAGGCTTCCAAAGCAGATGCTGATGGCTTCAGTATTTGATCCTTCATCCATTAAGCCATATAAATTTGTGATAGAAGACATACCAACAAGATACTACACAGGAATTCAGGTAAGCAAGGATCCAGGTGTCCCTCTTGTATGGATAGGATTTTTCATGTTGATATTCGGTCTTATAATTACCTTCTTCACTTCCCATAAAAGAGTCTGGATAAAGGTGGAGGAGATAAAAGAGAATCTTGTAAATATCTCGGTCTCAGGAATGTCTAATAGGGATCCTGTTTCTCTTTCAAAAAAGATAAGAACCATAATGGAAGAGATAAAAGGGGAGTTGAGAAATGAAGCTATATAATACAATAATACTTGGCTACGTGACATTTGGCTATTTCTTTGCATTTTTTATGTATCTCCTTATGCTGGTGATGAAGAGAGAGATATTTGGAAAGATTGGAAGCCTGATTTCTATCATTACTCTCTTATTCCATACCTTTGGGATAATTCTTAGATGGATAGAATCATATAGGCTTGGAATAGGACATGCTCCTCTCTCCAATCTATATGAGTCCCTTATATTCTTTGGATGGGCAATAATGCTCATGTATGTGATATTAGAATGGAAGACAAAGATAAAGATGTTTGGTGCATTTGTTACTCCTATTGCATTCCTTATTATGGCATATGCATCCTTTTCACCATCTGTAAATGATAGGATACAGCCACTTATTCCTGCTTTAAAGAGCAATTGGCTTATAGCACATGTTGTTACTTGCTTTATGGGATATGCAGCATTTGGTATATCAATGGCCTTAAGCATCATATATCTTTTAAATCGGAGATCCCGGATAGCAGATATCCTGGAAGAGCTTAATTACCAGATCATAATAATAGGATTTTTTATGCTTAGCCTGGGAATAATTACTGGATCAGTATGGGCACATTATGCATGGGGAAGCTATTGGAGCTGGGACCCAAAAGAGACATGGTCACTTATTACATGGCTAATATATGCAGCACTTATACATTCAAGACATGTAAGGGGATGGAGGGGGAAGAGGATAGCCATCCTCTCTATAATAGGCTTCTGCTGTGTGCTGTTTACATACTTAGGGGTAAATTTCCTTCTTTCAGGACTTCACAGTTATGCAACAAAATCTTAACTCTCTTCCTTCGCCTCTTTTATAAGACGAGCTCCATATATATCTAAAAATTCCTTCATATCTTCTTTCCATTTCCTCATTATATTTAGCCTGTGGATCTTTAATTCCTTATTTTCTAATAAACAGTTTACAGGCCTTTTTGCTGGTGGATTCCATTCCTTCATACTGATTTTTTCTATAGGTGCACTCAGTCCTAAGTGATTTAGAATAAATTCTGCCCATTCAAGCCTGTTGCAATATCCTTCTGATGTGACATGGAATATTCCTGTCATCTTTTTTTCTAAAAGTACAATTATCTGAAGTGCCACCCTGTATGTCCAGGTAGGAGAGCCATACTGGTCATAGACAACTGTAAGCTTTTCTCCGTTTACTGCCTTTTTTATTACCCACTTTACAAAATTTTTTCCATTTATCCCATAAAGCCATCCAGTCCTGATAATTATATAGTCGTCTATATTGTTTATAACTGCCTTTTCGCTTTCTGCCTTTGTCTTTCCATAAAAAGATAAGGGATTTGGTTCATCATCTTCAAAATATGGCTGTGGTATTGGCTTCTTTCCATCAAATACATAATCACTTGATATATGGACAATCTTACACTCAAACCTTGCACATACCTGTGCAAGATTCCTTGCTCCTTCTATATTTATCTTCTGTGCAATCTTCCTTTCTGTTTCACATGCATCCACATCAGTAAATGCAGCACAATTGACTACTACATCTGGAGAATTCTTCTGTATGACCTCTATTACCTTATCCCATTTTCTTATATCCATCTCTTCCCTTGTAGGTGCAATCACCTCATATTTTTTAGAAAAGACCTTTTTACAATCACTTCCAAGCATACCTGTGCTGCCAGTGATAAGGACCTTCATCTTTCCCTCCTCTCATCCTTTATGATATAGCACCAAGTTAGATATAGAGATATAAGCAACAAAACCATATCCCTTATTATATACCACATCATGGTATACTTAGATGAAGGATTTGCATTCAGATCAAAGCAACCGCATTCTATATTTAGACCTCTAAGGAAGTTTATAAATATAGCCAAAAAGAAAGCTACAAGCAATATGTTTGACCAAATCAGTCCTCCTTCTAAAAAAATACCTGTAAGGATGGAAAGACCTGTAAAAAACTCTAACCAGGGAATTATAATTGCAATAAGATTTAAGGAAATATCTGGAAAAAGGTGGTAATTAATAAGGACCTGAACAAATTTCTCAGGATGAATTATCTTGCCAATGCTTGCATAAATAAAGATCAGTCCTAAGAATAATCTTAAAATAAGATATTTTTTCATGGCCTACATACTGGAAGTCCCTTTGCGATCCAAGCATCAATACCACCCTTTAGATAATACACCTTATCAAATCCTAAGGAATAAAGTTCCATTGCCAACTCTTTACTTAATTCACATTTCCTTTCACAATAAACGATAATTGTTTTGTCCTTAGGAAGGTTCATCTTCTCAATTGAATCCATCTCTTCAGGAGGGATATTTATTGCACCCTTTATATGGACCTTCTCATAAAACTGTTTTGGCCTTGCGTCAATAAATAATACCTCTTTTTTAAGAAACATCCTTTTTGCATCAGATATATCTATAGAAAGATCATGAGATGAAGCTTGATAAAAAAGGGGAAGTTTGTTTTTCCTGAGTGAATTTACTCCTAATCCTACCATGATAGAAATGAACAGAAGAATTAAAGACTGAACAAATAGACTCTTCCTTTCAATCATCTAAAATAGCCTCTTATTTTTATAGAGATATATGGAATTTCAGGATAATTTGTCCTTAATTTAAGCTCTCCACATATCTTCTTTTCATTTAAAGGCAGCTTTTTGAAGTATATCTTGTATATCTTCCCTTTTTCTACTTCTTCTATCTTATAGATTACTTTGTTGTTCAGATCAAAAGAAGCTGGAGTTATAGTTAGAGGCCTATCCAAATTCGATTTTATTTTCACTACTGCGGTCAAAATCTCATCCTTTCTTCCAACAAAATAAACATTCTTAGGCTCTATATTTATAGGGGTAATGATATCAGCCTTTATAACTAACATAAATTCTTTCATATCTTCTGTTAGAATATAGACCCTTTTGCTTATCATTCCACTATATTCTTCTGTATTTATCTTTACCTTTATCCTCCCCTTCCCGCCGGGAGGGATTACTCTATCAAAAGAGACTACTGTACAACCTCATCCAGGAGCAACAGTCAAGATACGAATTGGCTTGTTTTTTTTATTTTCTATATAAAACACATGAGTAATTGGTGTGCCCTGTATCACCTTTCCTACATATACTTCCTTAAAAATCGGCTTTGAATAGGCATAAGAAAAAAGAAGAAAGATAAAAAACACAGAAAAGATAATCTCTTTTTTCATAACAGAACTGCCTTTATTCTATTTCTTCCTTCTTTCTTTGCTTCATAGAGCATCTTATCTGCTTCATTTATAAATTTATCTGGTGAAATATCTTTTCTCCTTTTTGGATCAAAACAGGCAATACCAAAACTTGAAGTAATATTAATAATATATCTTCTTGTTTTAATTGGTGTGCTTTCTATCTTTTCCCTTATCCTTTCGACTGCCGCTTTTACTCCTTCTATCTCTGTTTCAGGAAAGACTATAATAAATTCCTCCCCTCCATATCTTGCAATCCAGTCTACCCCATTCCTTGTTAATGATTTAATAATATTTGAAAATGCCTTTAAGACCTCATCTCCTGCCTGATGTCCATACGTATCATTTACCTTTTTAAAATGATCAATATCGGCCATTGAAATGGAAAGAGGATATTCATATCTTATTGTTCTCTTTATTTCCCTTGGAAGATGTTCATTTAGATATGATCTATTATAACATCCAGTTAGTGGATCAGTTATAGAAAGCCGCTTTATCTTTTCATTTGCTTCCTTTAATGATCTCTCCAATTCAAGTATTCTTAACCCTGTCTTTATTCTTGCAAGAAGTTCAGGCATATAAAATGGCTTACTTACATAGTCATCTGCCCCTGATTCAAGTGCCTTTACTATATCATCCTTATCAGACCTATTTGAGGTAACCATTATGAGATAAACATATCCTGGAGATTCCATATTTCTTATTGCCTTACACAATTCTATTCCATCCATCTTTGGCATTACCCAATCTGTAATTATGATGGGGATATAGTGTTTCTGGAAAAGCTCTAATGCCTCTTTTCCATCCTGCGCAGTTATTACATCAAATCCTTCTTTTTTGAGTATTTTTTCTAATAGTGTTCTGGAGACGGGATCATCATCTACTACTAAAATAGGAAACCTTTTTATAACACTTTTCACTTATTTAATT
>JALVZP010000200.1 GCA_027037575.1 Desulfobacterales bacterium
TGTAGCAGTATATAAAAGACTATTTAGATCCCATATTTTTTATGGCTCCTTTGAATATAATTGGTGAACTTGCAAAGGTCATTTCTATATCTTTCCGTCTCTTTGGAAATATAATGGGGGGAGCCATTATAATAATCGTGGTTTCTTATCTCGTATATGGTATCCTTCTACCACCTCTTCTCAATCTCTTTTTTGGTCTTTTTGTAGGGACAGTACAGGCATTTGTGTTTACAATGTTGACTTTAGTCTATATTGCTGTGCAGGTGAAATGATATGGATACACAAACCTTAGTAAGTTTATCAAAAAACATCAGTGCAGGACTTTGTATAGGGCTGGGTGCAATAGGTGCAGCATTGGGAGAGGGTTATGCAGCTGGTTTTGCAAATAGGGCAATATCATTAAGGCCTGAAAAGGGCGGAGATATAGCAAAAAGTATGCTTGTAGGACAGGCAATGGCAGAATCAGCTGCAATATTTGCCCTTGTCATCGCAGTCTTATTGCTATTTCTGGACACATCTGAGTCTCCTCTTGTAGAGGCCTTTGCACTAATAGGTGCAGGATTAAGTATGGGATTTGGTGCATTTGGATCTGCAGTTGGAGGAGGATATCCTGCAGCAGAATGTTGTCTTGGTATAAGCAGGCAGCCGGCTGTTACTGGAGAGCTTATAACAAACATGCTTATAGGATCTGCGGTGTGTCAAACTCCGTCCATATTTGCTATGGTTATATCTTTAATCCTCATGTTTGTAGGATTTGAGAATATGCCTTTAAATCCCGGCTGGGCAGGTTTTATAGCAGCTGGCATAAGTGTAGGACTGTCCTCCATAGGATCTGGTATTGGAGGGGGTATGCCTGCAGGAGAGTCCTGTGCAGGTATTGCTCGTAACCCTGAATCTGCAAAACAAGTTACAACTGCAATGTTGATTGGACAGGCAGTGGCACAGACACCCTGTATATTTGGATTGCTTATAAGTTTTATCCTTATATTCAAAGTTCCTCCAGCTTCTACTTCTATTACACCTTCTATGGCACTTTTGGCAGCAGGAATTTCCATGGGGCTTGGTGGTATTGGCCCTGGTATTGGTAATGGATTTGCTGCACAGGGTGCGGTTAGATGGATTGCAAGGAGGATGGAGGCATCTGGAACTCTGACAAGGATAATGCTTGTAGGGCAGGCAGTTTCTCAATCTACAGCCATTTATGCTATGGTCATAAGTTTGGTATTGATATTTGTACTTTAAAATAAAATAAGGAAAGGAGGGTTAAAAATGGCTATTAACATTGCAGGACATGATATCGTAAAGGCAGCAGCACTCTTGGGCGCAGGAATTGCCATGGGACTTGGGGCAATTGGACCTGGTGTTGGTGAAGGATTTGCAGCAGGAAAGGCATGTGAGGCTATAGGAAGAAAGCCAGAGGAAGCAGGACTTATCACAAGAACAATGCTTGTAGGCCAGGCAGTTTCAGAGTCAACAGGAATATATTCTTTGGTTATTGCACTACTGCTTATTTTTGTGGTTTAAAGCTGATAATAAATAAAAAAATGGAAAAGAGGATAGAAATATGTGCTTTGAAACAGTTCCTGGTCTTATAACCATAAATGCAACCCTGCCTCTTCAAATACTTCATTTTATCATATTCATGTTCATTATGGATCGGATCATGTTTAGACCAATGCTCAGGATTATGGATGAGAGGAATCTTTTTATAGAACAGAAGATAAAGGAACTTGAGAAAATAAAAAAGGAGGCAAAGGAACTGGAATTGAAATTTAAAGAAATGGAAAGAGAGGCAAGGATAAAAGCATCTCGTGAAAGGACAATACTTAGGGAAGAGGGACTGAAAGAGGCAGAAAAGATCTTAGAAGAGTCCAGGAAAAAGGTAGTAGAAGTTAAAAGAGAAATAGAAAAGAAAATAGAAGATGAAATAGAAAAAGCAAGGCCTCTTCTTTTTGAACAGGCAAAGATAGTGGCTCAAGAGATAATAAATAAGATTGTGGGAAGTGGTATAGCTATTGGAATAATCTGTTTTTTTGTGATTTTCTTTCTTTCAAATAGTGGTTTTGCTGCAATAGAACAGCCATCTAAGGCAAGATTGATATGGCAGGAGATTATGCTCTTTGTGAATTTTGGAATAATAGTGTTTCTATTCTTAAGATATGGGAAAAAACCTCTTTTGGACTATATTTTTAAGGAAAGGAATAAGATTAAGGAAAGGATTGAAGGTTTAGAAAAGGAATATAATGAAGCAAAATTGATCTTAGATCAGCAAACCCAAAAATTGGCAAATATAGAATCATACATCCAGGATATCAGAAAAAGTATATTAGAGCTTGCAGAGAGGGAAAAGCAAAAGATTATAGAGAATGCAAAAAGAGAAGCAGAGAATATGTTGGAAGAAGCAAAGTTATATCATGAGTTTGAGGCAGAAAAAGCAAAAAAGAGACTCCGGGAAGAACTTGCTATTATGGCAATAAATTTTGTAAAAGAGAGTCTAAGAAAGAGATTGA
>JALVZP010000201.1:0-2847 GCA_027037575.1 Desulfobacterales bacterium
CTATCAACGGGTAATAAATTCATGCTTCCCATATTAAGTTGAAAAAAAAGAATAAAATTGTTATATTCAAACAAGTTATGGTGAGTGTAGCTCAGCTGGCAGAGCACTGGGTTGTGGCCCCAGTGGTCGAGGGTTCGAGTCCCTCCACTCACCTTTTTATATTTTTTATATATCCATAAAGTTTGTGAGCCATCTCTTTATTTATCTTTTTTAGAATATTATATTCCTTTATAGCAGATTCTTTATCTCCAATTTGAGTATACTCATATCCAAGTCCATAATGAGCTGCTGCATCATCAGGATTTAGAGAAACAGCATTCCTATAAGCTTCTATTGCCTTTCTATGCATATGAAGTATACCGTAAGCAACACCTAAATTAAAATACCCATTTTCGCACTTTGGATCTATTCTGACCACTTCTTTAAAATGCTTTATTGCACCTCTTGGAATACCTGCCCATCCATATATCATCCCAAGATTGTAATGGGCTTTTAAATGATTGGGATTCAGTTTTATTACTTTTTTAAATTCCTTTACTGCAGAAACGGGGTCAAAGATTGCATTATATTCAGTTCCTAACTTGTAATGGGCATCAACAAAATTTGGTTTAAGTGTAATGGCACTTTTCAAAGCAGATATAGCATCCTCATGTCTCCCCGCTTTGCTATATGCACATCCAAGCTTATAGTATGCATTTGCATCATTTGGATTTTCAGATACTGCTCTTTCCCATTTCTTTATGTCCTGAATCATTGATTTCTTTACTGACGGGTCTTCTTGAGCTAAAGCCATGTGAGGGAAAAAAGAAAAAATGATAAGAAAAATAATTATTTGATATTTTTTCATCCTAAAAATCCTCCTTTTTCACTGCCAATGATGTAAACCATGTCATTTCATAATCCCATTCTTTTAAGATCTTATATCCCCTCCTTTCTAATCTATATTTTATTTCAGACCACTGACTTCTAAGCATCCCAGAAAGTATCATGACTTTTTTAAAAAACTGAGCTGTTTCCATAAGCTGGACTATTATATCATAGCTAAGATTTGCAACCACAAGATCAATATCCTTATACCTTTTTAAGGCATCTTGTGCACTAATATGAATTGCCTTTATCTTATCTGAGAGGCCATTTTTTTTAAAGTTATTTTTACTTGTCTTTATACATAGAGGATTTATATCAACTGCCCAAACCTTTTCTACTCCAAGCTTTGCTGCAACAATTGCTAAAATTCCTGTTCCTGTCCCAAGATCAATAACATTTTTTATCCTATATCTATCCATAACATCTGATATTGCAGAAATACAATGTCTTGTAGTTGGATGGAGACAGTTTCCAAAAACAACACCTGGATCAAGTATTATAGGAATAAGTCCCTCTTGTAACTGACAAATCCTGTACCAGGAAGGAATTATAATGAAGTTACTTATTTTTATTGGTTCATAAAATTTGCCTTGCCATTGATCATATTTTATCTCATATTTATCCAATATCTTTAATTCATTATCACTATCTAATAAAAGATTTAATTTTTCCTTTGCATCCTCTTTAAAAAAGAGAAAAGAATAATCATCTTCTACCCAGTTTCCAATAAAAGAATCATCAAAAATCTCTTCCTCCTCTTTTTTTAATGGCCTATTAATCCAATATATGTGAAGTAGCTTATAAGGAGATCCCATTACTTTTCATCTCCTTCCCTGCTATTATATGAGCCTGCCTTACAGGCTCTGGTAACCTATATTTTGTACAGCAATTAAGTACTATTCTGATACACTGTTCAAGCTCGATTTTATGCCCTACAGAAACAATTACAGGCTTTACATTCTTTCTTGTTCTTAAAACAGCCCCTACTTTCTCTCCTTTATAGAGGAGGGGAGACCAAGAACCTTTTTCTATTCCTGGCTCTTTATATGTTCCACATAAGATAGACTTTGCACACCCTATTGTGGGAATATCCAATAATATCCCTACATGACTTGCAATTCCAATTCCTCTTGGATGTGCTATCCCCTGACCATCAAATATAAACACATCAGGTTCTATTCTAAGTCTCTTTATTGCATCTACAATTATAGGCCCCTCTCTAAAGCTGAGGAAACCTGGAATATAAGGACAATTTATCTTCCTTTTTGCTATCCCAACATCCACTTTTTTCAAATATGGGTAGTCCATAACAACAACACATGCTAATCCCATATCATCCTTTATACAAACATCCACACCACCAACGTAGAAGATCTCTTTTTCAAAAGGGGTTATCTTTACCTTTTTAGAAAGCTCTTTCTGGAGTCTTTTTGCCTCTTCTAAAGGAAGACACATCTTCTGTTTCTGGACAATCCTTTTTTGAACCATTATATTAATTTGAAATGGAAAATAAAAGGGGAAAGGAAGAAAGCAGTACCATTATTATTAATGAATTGCAGTTACTTCTTGCTGAAAAAAGGACACTTTTATCTTATCTTAGGACAGGCATTGCCATCTTTGCTATACCTATATCTGTCTTGAGCTTTTTGATTGTGCTTTCTAAGTATTACAATATCTTTAAGGCACTGAGATTTCTTGTTCCTTTATTATTGATAAATCTTTTTTTAATAATTTTGGCATCCTACCTTATTTTAAAAGCTATAACACGACTTCGCACTTGTGAAAAGAGGATAGAAGAGTTAAAAAGGGATTATGCAGACATAGCCAAGCTATTAACATAGCAACTATTTATCTCCAAACAGCCTCTTAAATGTCTCTTTATAGATGTTATATGCATCTTTTCCAAATGTAACAAAGATAACCTTTTCTATAAAGTCATCATTCTCCAAAAATTTTGCAACTTCTTTTAACGCAATTTCA
>JALVZP010000201.1:2857-8280 GCA_027037575.1 Desulfobacterales bacterium
TTTTCCTCCTCTCTCCTTCTCAGCCTTAAGAGAGTTTCTGTAACAGCTTGCAAGAAGCTCATCTTCATTTGCATTTCCTCCTCTCCAGACAGGTCCGACAGTATGGATTACCCATTTTGCTGGAAGTCTATATCCTTTTGTTACTCTTGCTTCTCCTGTTGGACATCCACCAATCTTTTTACATTCTTCAAGTAGTTCTGGCCCTGCTGCCCTGTGTATAGCACCATCAACTCCACCTCCACCAAGAAGTGTAGGATTTGCTGCGTTTACAATTGCATCTGCCTTTTGTTTAGTAATATCTCCTTCGACTATTTCCATCCTCTCTTTTACACCTTTCATAATAAACCTCCAATACCAAATTTGACAAATCTTTGTTTTATAATTATAAAATCTATTTCAAAAATAAGGAAGGAGTTTTGAGATGAGCTTAAGAGAGAAGGTAGAAGATATTCTTCAAAAAATTAGACCATCCCTTCAGGCAGACGGCGGGAATGTAGAACTGGTAGATGTAATAGAAAAGGATGGTGTGGTAAAGGTTAGGCTTACAGGAGCATGCAGGGGATGTGCATTTTCCCAGATGACACTTCGTATGGGAATTGAGAGAATACTTAAAGAAAATATACCTGAAGTAAAACAGGTAGAAGCAGTATAAGCTTAATCACAAGATTCTATACGCAAAAGTTCCTTTTTTAAATCTTGCAAGGTAAAAGGTTTCAGGAGTCTTCCTTTAAAGCCGTATTTTTTGTAATTTGCAAGTATAGGACTATCGGAATATCCACTTGTAACAATTACCTTTGCATCTGGATCAATAGATAGGAGTTTTTTGATAGCCTCTTCTCCTCCCATTCCTCCTTTTATGGTAAGGTCCATAATAACCACATCATATGGTCTTCCCTCTTCCTTTGCTGATACATATTTTCTTATTGCCTCATCTCCATCCAATGAGGCATCCACCTCATATCCACTTATCCTGAGCATCTCTTTTAGTGTATTCCTTACAGACTCTTCGTCCTCCATAATTAATGCCCTCTTTAATACCCTCTTTTTTTTGGATGATGCATCCTCACTCTTTTTTTTATCTTCAGATTGGATTTTATAAGATTTTTCAATTGCAGGAAGGTATATGATAAAGGTTGTTCCAATGCCCAATTCAGAATCCACACTAATATAGCCTCTATGTCTTTTTACAATGCTATATACTATGGAAAGCCCCAACCCACTTCCTTTCTGCTTGGTAGTAAAATATGGATCAAATATCTTGTCCAAGTATCTTTTTGGTATACCTATCCCTTCGTCTTTTATACTTATCTTCACATATTTTCCTTTTAATGGGATATCTGATCCATCCGATAGTTCTATATTGCTGACATCAATATAGATATTCCCTCCATCTGGCATTGCCTGAACAGCATTTATGATCAGATTGGATATTACCTGGCTTATTTGTCCTTTGTCTGCCTTAATATGCCAGATCCCTTCCTGGATTCTAAAGTTTGCCCTGACTTTACTTCCACTTAAGTGGAACCTGGTTACATCCTGAATCAATTTCTCTATATTTACATCCTCTAATATAGGCTCTCCTCCCTTTGAAAATGCCAATAGCTGCTTTGTAAGAGATATTGCCCTTTTTATTTCCTTATGGGCTGTCTCTAAATGTCCTAAGGAAGGATGATCAGGAGAAAGTTTTATCTTTGCAAGCTCGATATTTCCAAAAATTCCACTAAGAAGATTATTAAAATCGTGGGCGATTCCACCAGCAAGAAGTCCCAAAGATTCCAGTTTTTCAATTTTTGCCATCTCTTTTTCTATCTTCTTCTCTCTTGTAATATCCCTCACAATAACAAGTCTGCTAAAATCTTCCTCCTTTTCCCTTAAAACACCTTTTATCAGCTCAAATACCTTTCCATCGGGCCTGCTTATTTCATAAGGCAATACATCCTTTGGTTCAATTCCATCTTTACAGATAGGACATGGAGTATCCAGATCAAATATTGCCTTATAGCATATCTCTCCTGTGTGGTCTCCAAACCAATCTTTTGCTATATTATTCATGTAGGTTATTTTGTAATATTTATCTGTTAGGACAATGCCGAAGTTTGCATTTTCTAAGCTACTATATATATCCTCCAGTTTTGCCTGATGCTGTTCTATTTCCATGGCATCCTTTTTTATAATATTAGTTGACCATCCTATTCCAAGACATCCTACTATATATATTATGAAATATATGGAAGAGTTTGTTAAAAGACGTTTTAGTTGTAAGGACTCATACTTTGTCATTGGAATCTGGACAGTTATCGCACCCACTTTATTACCAAGCTTATAGTATGGATGACACCTAAGACAAGATTTTTCTGCTATGGTTGGTCTTGCAAGACAGAAAAATCTTTCCCCTCCTTCCTTTATGATTGTTGAATATTCTTTTATATCTTTATTCTTAAATGCTACAAGGGCATCTCTTTCCCATTTCTTTGGGACATTTTTGGGATTAATGGGATAAAAGGATATTATTCTTTCCTTTATTTGATATGTCTTTGCATAATGAGATAGTAGATGAAGCATACCTGCTGGACAAAGTAAAGTGAGCTTTTTGCCTGAAGCCAGGATTATATCCCTGTTTGGAATTTTTTTAAGTAAAGGATTTGGTCTTACTTCATCTGAGACATATGTATAAATTCCTCCCCTTTGAGAATTCCACAATATTTCTATCAGGTCCTTTTTGAGTATCCCATCTGCCTGTATGTATGCTACTTTGGTAATATTCTTTTGGCAATTGTAAAAAGAGATAACCCATAGAATAAGTAATAGGGCACTCCATACTGAGATAGCTATTATTTTTAATAAATCTATCCTTTTATTTTTGAGCATAAAAGAATTCCCTTCATTCTTATATTATCGTCCATCAGAAGATCCTACTCCATACGATAATACTGATTATTTTAAGGGATGCTATTAAAAAGACTGCATCTAATATACCAAAGAATGGTATAGTTATTATTCCTATAAGGATTGTCCCCAAAGATGCGCCAATAAGGTCTGCTGCAAATAGCAAAGATGCTGCACTACTTTCTTCACCAATTATTTCTGCCAGCTTGGGAAATTGAAACCCGCATAAAAAGGAAAAGACTAAAGGATAAATGAAAAAGAGGAGCTTCGGCAGCTTATTTAAAACGTTTGCTCCCAAGCAAGATACTGCTATCATGCATAATATAAGGATCTCTAATATAGAAACATATTTTTTTGCATCCCCTTTAAATCTTATTCCAACCATACTTCCAGGAAAAAGTCCTAAGAGAAACATGGTGATAATAGCACCTACTTTTAAATAGACATATCCGTATGCAATCTGAAAAAGGAATATGGTAAGCATCTCTATTCCCATAAGGGAAAGGCCTGTAGAAAAGAGCACATATTCTTCTCTTTTTATAAAAAGAAGATATAAAATCATGATGGCAAAAAAGGGAAATAAAAAATAAGATGGTTTTATCTGAAATTTCCTAAACCACTCATAAAATAGGACACTGACGAGACAAGGCTTAAGATCTGTATTTATTCTTTTATCCTGAAGAACTGCTTCCTTTATATATCCAATCCTATCAGGCGTAGCATTTCCATAGAAATAAGGAGCAGCATATAAAGTCTTTATGTGCTTTTTAAAAAGTATTTCAGGAATATCCATATATATTGGTCTATCTCCTGAAATAAAATATAGCCTTTTTCCTGGAATAAGCCCTATATACTTAAAGCAGGATCTAAGCGTATTGTAGAGTATTGATATCTTTTTCTTTCTGATTAGACTCATATAGTTTGGTGAATAATCCATACTTATTGAAATGACACCACCCTTTTCCAGGTGCCTTTTTGCAAGCAAAAAGAATTCTCTTGTAAAGAAGCGGTTTATTTGAAATGTATCAGGATCAGGGAGATCAACAATAATTGCACTATATCTTTTTTTTGTATTTTTTAGATAATACCTTCCATCCTGATTTATTATAGAAAGATCTGCCTTTTTTGGTATAAGACCAAGTTCTGACCCAATCTTGGTTATAATGGGATCAAGTTCTACATAGTCTATATGATGAGGATGATATTTTTCTATTTCTTTTATTGTCCTTCCAATTCCACCTGAAATAAGCAACACATCCCTTATATGATCTAATTGGCAAAGTGTATAATGAACCTTCTCTTCTGCCTCTTCTATATTTTTCTGAAAATAAAATGGCTTTCCTAAATCCCATATTGTGTATTGACTATCTTCCCTTGTTACGACAATCCTTCCATAAGGTGATTCCACATATCTAAGGATGTTTCCATAATGGGGAACAAGTGATTTTATCTCAATGGATGGGCTTAGAGAAACATAGAAGAATAGAATTGATAAGAATAAAAAGAGGCAAAAAATTAGCCATCTTCTTCTTAAATATAGAAGGTAGAGGGATATTAGGATAATAGGGAATGAAGTAACAGCTATTATGGGAAATGGCTTGAGCAGGTATATGAGGACAAAGCTTGTAATTGCACCACCTGTTATATCTCCAATATTGTCTATTAGATAAAGACGACCTGTATCTAAGGTATATCCTATTTCTTTCAGTGCCTTCTGAGAATATGGAAGGATGAAGCCAATTATAAAGCAGTAAAAGAATGTTGTACAAAGGATATAAAAAATAATAGAGGAAAGCCCAACAGAGCTTCCGGGAATAAAGAAGAGATTTCGGAGAAGTCTTATAAGGATAATCTGTGCTAATGGCAGGATTGCAGAAAGAAAAAGTAAGATGCTTAAGAACAGGAGAGATTCCTTTTTAAAATACTTAGACAGAAGGCTCCCTGATCCTCCAATTAAAAGCCAGAAAAATATTACAGCAGATATAGTTATTTCATTTCCTTGAAATTGACTTAAAAATTCCCTTATTATCAAAATCTGATTTGAAATAGATGAGATACCAACAGCTACAATGGATAGTATGATAAGCCTTTTTATAACCCTATTCTTCTTCAAATGCCTGAACCTGGTATGTATATACCTCTAAATCTCCCTTTTTCCATTCATCAGGGGGAAGACCCGCCTTCATGCACAGATGACTGAGGAACATCTTTTTGTCTGGAAGCTGCTCCCATACCTGAGGAAGGAATGTAGCAGTATATGGACCTTTCTTTATTATCACACCATCTATTCCTGGTCTAAGCTTATTCAGGAGATCATTCACATCCTTGTATTTAAGTGGTTTTGGTTCTGTTAATACACTCACCTCTATTTTTATATCCTTAAATTCATCTTTTCTAAGTGGATAAAATCTTGGATCTTCAAATGCCGCTGCTATTGCATTATCCTCTACACTCCTTATTAATGGCTCCTTGGCAATAATATGACCTATACATCCCCTTAATTGCCCATGCTTTGTGATTGTTACAAATGCTGCCCC
>JALVZP010000202.1 GCA_027037575.1 Desulfobacterales bacterium
ACTATCCCATCAGGTATGGGAGGTCAAGAGACAATGGAAAGACTTCTCGAGATTGATCCTAATGTAAGGGCAATTGTTTCAAGTGGTTATTCAAATGATCCAATAATGAGTGAATATGAAAAGTATGGATTTAAGGCAGTAATTGCAAAACCATATGGATTAGAAGAATTAAAAGAGGCAATAAAGAAGGCGATTTCTTAGAGGAGTAAAGGATGGTAGAAAGACAATACATAGTGGATTCCATCTCAATACATGACACATGGAGGCTATTTAAGATACTTGCGGAGTTTGTAGATGGATTTGAAGAGCTTCATGACATATATCCCTGTGTTTCCATATTTGGCTCTTCAAGGGTAAAGCCAGGGGATGAGATATATGAGAAGACTTTTATTATAGCAAAAAAGCTCGCACAAAGTGGCTATAATATCATTACTGGTGGTGGACCTGGTGTGATGGAGGCTGGAAATAAAGGGGCAAAAGAGGGAGGAGCAAAATCTATTGGACTTAATATAAGGCTTCCTATGGAGGAAAAGCCAAATCCATACTTAGATATAAGGCTTGATTTCAAATATTTCTTCGTAAGGAAGGTGATGTTTCTAAAGTATGCATCTGCATACATAGGTATGCCAGGAGGCTTTGGGACACTTGATGAGATATTTGAGGCACTTACCCTGATTCAGACAAAGAGGATGAAGCCATTTCCCCTTGTCCTCGTAGGGTCAGATTACTGGAATCCACTTTTGGATTGGATAAAGAAGAATCTTCTTAAAAATGGCTACATCTCTGAGGAGGATCTTGATCTATTCTCCATTATGGATGATCCAGATGAGATAGTGAGATTCATCAAAAAAACTGTTATAATATAGTTTGAATGGATCTTTCCGAATACCTCAGGCCAACCAAGTTTATAGAATCTAATGCAAAATCCATAGAAGAGAAGGCAAAAGAGCTTTCTTCTAAGGAAAAGGATATACATGACATAGCAAAAAGGCTATTCTACTTTATAAGGGACGAGATAAGATATACAGTGTTTGTCCCAAAGCTGAGGGAAGAAGACAATAGGGCAACAGTGATACTTGAGAGGAAAAGAGGTTATTGTGTTCAAAAGGCAGTCCTTTTGGTTTCTTTAGCAAGGGCTTCTGGGATACCAGCAAGGTTAAGATTTGCAGATATAATAAACTACAATGTTCCAAGACACATATTAGAGCTTAGAAGAGGAGACAACAGATTTATATTTCATGGATATGCAGAGCTTTATTTAGATAGAAGATGGGTAAAGGTTGCGCCTGTCTTCAATTTAGACATATGCATGAGACATGGAATAGTTCCTGTAGAATTTGATGGAAGAAGTGATGCGATACTTCCAGAAAAGGATATATATGGAAGACCATACATAGAATACATAAGGGACAGAGGTCCATATGCTGATCTTCCTTTGGAGGAGATCATAAGAGAGAGGAAAAGATTACAAAAAGTTGCCGATTTTTATGAAGAGATTATTAAAAAAGGGGAGGGGAGAGGCCATGAGTAAAAAATGGGTATATACATTTGAAGAAGGAGATGGAAAAAATAAGAAGCTTTTAGGAGGAAAGGGAGCAAATCTCTGTGAGATGACACAGATAGGTATCCCTGTTCCTCCAGGATTTGTAATTACAACAGAGGCATGTGTAGAGTTTTTGGAGAAAAGAAATAAGGAGCTATGGCCAGAGCTGATTGAGCAGATAAAGGAGGGGATAAGGTATGTAGAGAGAAAGACAGGAAAGGGATTTGGAAATCCAGAAAATCCACTCCTTGTATCTGTTAGATCGGGTGCAGCAATATCTATGCCTGGAATGATGGATACTATCCTGAATCTTGGTATGAATGATGAGGTTACTAAAGGGCTTGCAAGGCTTACGAAGAATGAGAGATTTGCCTATGACTGCTATAGAAGATTCATACAGCTTTTTGGAAGCATAGGGCTAAAGGTTGATGAAGAAAAATTCAATAAGGCATTTGAAGAAGTAAAGAGGAAGTATAATGCAAAAGTAGATACTGACTTGGATGCAGAGGCACTTAAGGAGATCTGTAAGAGATTTCTTGAGATTGTAAAGAAGAGCACGGGAAGAGATTTTCCATCTGATCCATATGAACAGCTCTATATTGCAGTAAAGGCAGTATTTAATTCCTGGATGGGGAAAAGGGCAGTAGACTATAGAAGGGAATTTAATATCACTCCTGATATGGCAAATGGAACAGCAGTAAATGTATGCACAATGGTATTTGGAAATATGGGAGAAGATAGTGCCACTGGCGTTGCATTTACAAGAAATCCTATTACAGGAGAAAACAGGCTGTTTGGAGAATACCTCACGAATGCACAGGGTGAGGATGTTGTTGCAGGGATAAGGACTCCAAAGCCTATAAAGCAGCTCAGGAAGGAGATGCCTGCTGTATATAAGGAGCTGGAAAAACTAAGGCATACACTTGAAAGGCATTTTAGGGAGGTCCAGGATTTTGAATTTACCA
>JALVZP010000203.1 GCA_027037575.1 Desulfobacterales bacterium
AGATGAAGGAATATGGATTACCACATTTCACTCCTTCTGCCTTTCTATTCTAAGGGAAAAAGGGAAGCTTATTGGAATAGAGAATGATTTTTCCGTATGTCCTGAATGGGAATCAGAGGAGATAGCAAAAGAAGTAGGTGGAAAAAGATTTTTAAGGCTCCTTCCTTTAATGAAAAAAGGAAGGATAGATATGGCTCCTGAGCTTTTGAATGCCTATAAGTCATATGAGGAAAGGCTTAAATCTTTAAATATGCTCGATATGGATGACTTAGAGATAAAGACATATGAACTATTAAAAAGATATCCAGACATAGCAGATGAGATCTCTAAGGAGAGACCATATATATTCGTGGATGAATATCAGGATACAAATCCAAATCAGGTTGGTATATTAAAGGCCCTTTCAGGGAATGCAACTATATGCGCAATAGGAGATCCTGACCAGGCAATATATGGATTTAGGGGTGCTGATAGGAGCCTATTTTTAAGATTTCAGGAGGACTTTCCTAACTCCTCCAAGATAGAGCTTACGAAGAACTATAGGTCTTGTCCCGAAATTATTAAAGTAGCATCCTCTTTTATAAAAAGGACTATAGAGCCTGTAATAGATAAAAAAGGGAAGATATTTTTGGATGAGTATGTCTCAGATAGGCAGGAGGCAGAATCTGTTATAGAGGAGATAGAAAGGATCATGGGAGGGATATCCTACTTTTCCTTGGACAGCAAAAGGGTTGAATCTCATGAGGGAGATCATATCTCCTTTGGGGATATAGCCATCCTGTACAGGATAAATGAGATAGGAGACAAAGTGGAGGATGCACTTAGAAGAAGGGGAATTCCATTCATAAGATCAGGAGAGATACCACTTAGGGAGATATATCCTGTAAATGCGATATACAGGCTTCTTCTGTATCTTCTAAGTGGCAAGAGATACTATTTTGAAAGATACAAAAGCCTTATGTCTTCGGGAATGTCTGAAAAGGAAATAGAGAATCTAAGAAAAGAGGTTTCTTCCTCTGAGCTGATTGATAAGATTCTTGATCTTCACGGCTTTGATCTGAAGGATGAGGTATCACTAAAGGCAATAAATAGGCTAAGGGATATGGCAGAAAGATATAAGGATCTAAAAAGATTAGTAGATACTCTTTCCTTAGAGAGGGGAATAGACAGCATAGAACTTACGGGAGATAGAGTAAGTCTTACTTCCATGCATTCTTCAAAGGGATTGGAATGGAAGGTTGTATTCATAATAGGATGCGAAGAAGGGATAATTCCCTGCAATATCTTTGGAGATACAGATATAGAGGAAGAAAAAAGATTATTTTATGTCTCTCTTACAAGGGCAAAGGAAAGGCTTTTTCTTTCATATGCAAGAAAAAGAGAAATTAAAGGAAGGATATTAAAATTAAATTTATCTCATTTTTTAAGTGAGATTTCAAGCAAATTCTTTAGTAAAAGGGAAAAGAAAAGGGGGGTAAAGGCAAAGAAGCAACCTGTTCAATTAAATCTATTTAATTGAAAAAATTCTTTGACAAAGATTTTAAAACTTGCTAACGTCTATCTAAAAGTTTTTGTAAAAGTTTCGAAGGGAGGTATTAGTATGAGTAAGGGAGGGATTAGGGCATTAGGGTTAATATTAGGGTTTCTTTTTATTTTAGGTGGGACTGCATGGTCTGCAAATATAAAAATTACCATAAATCCAAAGACAAAAAAGCCTGTAATTAAGACGGATGTGCCAATTACATCTAAAAAAGTTACTCCAGAGGGAGTAGTTGTCACTTTGGCTACAGGAGAAAGATTCAGCTATAAGGTAACCCCCACTGGTGCTGTATCCATACAGGTTATGTCTGGTGTAATAAATGCAGTAGTAAGTGGAGCAGTTGCAAAGATTAGCGCGGGCGAGGCTGCAGCTATAAAGATCAATCCAGCAACCAATACTGTCCAAGTCGTTGCACAAAGGGGTGTAGTAGAGGTATCTTCTCAGGGAAGGGTAATAAAGGTAAAGCCAGGATATCAGACTGCATTTAGTGCTGGTGCACCACCTGCACCTCCAAGTCCAGCACCTTCTAAAATGGCAGCACCTCCAAGCCCACCGGCACCAGTTGCCATGGCTCCAGGTGCAAGACCGGCTCCACCAAGGCCACCAAAGTTCCAGGTAGATCCCCATCTGGATCGCACTTTGATACCACCACCAGCTCCTAAGATAAAGGTAGAAGAGTTTCATGGCCAAAAACCAGCAAGTCCAGCACTATAGGAGGGACAAAAGATGAAAGTAAGGACTATTTTAGGTACTTTATTGATTCTATTTCTGGCAACATGGGCATATGGGTTTGATGTAAGGACAATAAAGCAGATCCCAGGGAATATACATATTGGAAATCTAAAGATCCATCCATACATTGATTCTTCCATATCCTATACAGACAACATATTTACAGAACCGAATCATGAAAAAGGATCTACTATATACAGGGTAAAGCCAGG
>JALVZP010000204.1:0-857 GCA_027037575.1 Desulfobacterales bacterium
GGTGGTAAGACCTCTTTTCTTTTGTTCTTCCTATCCTTCGGGGTTCTTACCACCATTTTCTTTGTGGGTAAAGTTTCCACACAATTTATAATAGAGCTGTATAATTTATGAGATTGGTAAAAAAAGCCATTGACATTAGATAGACGTAGAACTAAATCCTCTGCCATAAGGAAGAGCAGGACCTTAAATAAAATAAAAAGAAAAGACTTTAATTATTAAGCCTGATTATCGAGGAAGGCCAAAAATCTATTTACAAAATTTTTCTTGAACAAACACTGCATATTTATATAACTGGGCTAAGCTGCAATGGTCTTTGTCCACTAAGAAAAAAATGTATAGGAAAGAAGAAGAGGCAAAAAAGAACTCAAAAATAAGACAAAGTCAGGTTTTCTATGGACAAATGAGCATTATTTTGGCATGAACTAAAAAAGACTTGTTAAGTCAAAAATTGGGTGTATTCCAGGTGTTGACTCTTAGGAGTATAAAAGGATGTTTATTCATTGTAGTATTCGATTTTTTTATTTCTTATTCTGTGTTTTCTTCTCTCTATTTTTCTAAACATGTAAAATTATGGTATAGTTTTTTAATATTAGTTGTTTTAAAGATAAATAACTTTTTTTCTATATCTGGAATCCAAACTTTCTTTCAGTTCCTTAACGCTTCATTATACAGTATATTAGAAACAACAATTGCTATTATGGCAACATCCTTTATCATGAGGATTTCTTTTTCTGCCGAATTAATATTTGCAGGTTTTATATCTGAAATTTTTGTTTTAATATTTCATTTTTTTATCCTATTTGAAAACAAAAATAACAAATTAAAAATAATATTAGTCGGAAATAATGAAAATACAA
>JALVZP010000204.1:867-8137 GCA_027037575.1 Desulfobacterales bacterium
ACTGCTATTTTAGAAGCTATTAAAAAGCTAAAGATGAATCGTTTTCATATATTAGGGATAATTGAATATCTATCAGAAAGCAATTCTTTGTTTAAGAAGGGAATCTTTAAAATTAGCTTTCAAAATGAAGAAGATATAGAATCTATTATTCAGCTAAATCCTGATATCTGTGTTGTCTGTTTCAAAGATTGGAGAAATAAAATAAATTTCTATCAATTAACTCAATTAAAGCTTTTTAATATTAAATGTGAAGATTGGGTTGCCTTTTATGGGAGAATTGTAAAATTCATTCCCATAGATAACTTAAGACCCAGTTATCTGATTTTTAAAACCCATTTTAATGATAAACTATCCTTATTTCTGGAGGATATTTTTAATAGATTTATGGCTTTTTTTGGCCTGATTATATTTCTACCTATTATGTGCATTATTGCTATTTTTATAAAGATAGAAGATAGGGGACCAATCTTCTATTTGCAAGAAAGGGTAGGTTTGAATGGAAAAGTATTTAAAATCATAAAATTCAGATCAATGATAAAAGATGCAGAGCTTCTTACAGGGCCAAAATTTGCCGAAGAAAATGATGAAAGAATAACCAGGATTGGAAAGATTCTGAGAAAGTTTGGTCTGGATGAAATTCCTCAATTTATAAATGTTTTAAAAGGAGAAATGAACATTATAGGTCCACGTCCAGAAAGACCAATTTTTGTAGAAAGAATGAAAAAAGTGATTCCTTATTATGAATTGCGCCATATAATCAAACCAGGTATTACAGGATGGGCACAAATAAATTATAAATATGGTGATACAATAGAAGATGGAAAAGAGAAATTAAAATACGATTTATATTATATCTTTTTCAAATCATTTTTATTAGATTTGATTATTATTTTTTCAACTCTAAAAAGAATGATCTTGGGACGAAGGAGATTTTAAAATCTTAAATATTCTTCTTTTTAGTCAATCCAAAAAACTTTACCTTTATAAGTCTTATCTTCCTTTATTACTCCACTCTTTTTGGAGGATAAATTCACACTTTATTTACAGGAATAACTTCAGGGTTTGCAAATAAGAGCAAGGATGATAAAATCTTCCAAAACAAAGCTAAAGGAGCGGTTTATGGCCAAAAGGAAAATAGACGAAAAAATCGTCAAAGAAATAGAAGAGCTAAGGGAAAAGATTAGATACCATAACTATCGCTATTATATCCTGAATGAGCCAGAAATATCTGATGCAGAATATGATAGGCTTTTTAGAAGGCTTGTTGAATTAGAGCAAAAGTATCCTGAGCTTATAACACCTGATTCTCCAACACAAAGGGTAGGGGCTGAGCCACAGAAGGAGTTTAGGCAAGTAAGGCACAGACAGCCAATGCTTAGTCTTGATGACTGCTTTAGTGAAGAGGAGCTTAGGGAGTTTGATGCAAGGACAAAGAGATTCTTAGGAGGTATAGACAAGCTGGAATATACAGTAGAGCCAAAAATAGATGGACTTGCAGTAGAGCTTGTATATGAAAGGGGAAGGCTTACTGTTGCATCTACAAGAGGAGACGGATATGTGGGAGAGGATGTTACTCCAAATATAAAGACTATTATGAGTGTTCCACTTGTGCTTAGGCAAAAGAAAGGAGGACTTCCTGTTCCTGATCTCTTGGAAGTAAGAGGCGAGGTATATATGGAAAAAGAGGCATTTAAGAGGCTCAATAAGGAAAGGGAAAAACAGGGACTTCCTCCCTTTGCAAATCCAAGAAATGCTGCTGCTGGATCTGTAAGACAGCTTGATCCAAAAGTAACTGCAAAAAGACCACTTGACATATTCTGCTATGGAGTAGGAGAAGTAAGTGATTTAGGGCCAATAAAAACACAGTATGAACTACTGCTTCAGCTTCAAGAATGGGGATTCAGGATAAATAGGCCTTATATAAGGGTCTGTGATTCTATAGACAAGGTTATAGAGTATTGTAAATATTTAGAAGAGATAAGAGATACACTTCCATATGAGATTGACGGTGCGGTTGTAAAAGTAAATGATCTTGAGCTACAGAAAAAACTTGGTGCAAAGGCAAGAAGTCCAAGATGGGCAGTAGCATATAAATTTGCACCTGTTCAAGCAACAACAAAAATCTTGGATATAGAGGTTCAGGTGGGAAGAACAGGTGTCCTTACTCCTGTTGCAATACTTGAGCCAGTAGAAATCGGTGGTGTAATTGTTAAAAGGGCAACCCTTCATAATCAGGATGAGATAGAAAGAAAGGATATAAGGATAGGAGATACAGTTCTGGTTCAGAGGGCAGGAGATGTTATTCCTGAGGTAGTAATGCCAATTAAGTCTAAGAGGACTGGAAAGGAAAGAAAGTTTCAGATGCCCGATAAATGTCCTGTCTGTGGAGCAAAGGTTGTTAAGAAAGAAGGAGAGGTTGCTGTTAGATGTCCAAACAAGAATTGTCCTGCCCAGATAAGGGCTCTTCTGAGGCATTTCGTATCTAAGGGTGCAATGGATATAGAAGGCTTAGGAGAGAAGATTATTGATCTTTTGGTAGAAAAAGGCCTTGTAAAAGAGATTCCAGATATCTATTATCTTAAACTTGAGGATCTCTTAAGGCTTCCTGGGTTCCAGCTTAGGTCTGCAAAGAATCTATTAGATGCAATAGAAAGAAGCAAAAAGACAACACTTGCAAGATTCATCTATGCACTTGGAATAAGATATGTGGGGGAACAGACAGCACAGATATTAGCAGACCACTTTAAGAGCTTGGATAGGCTTATGAATGCAACACTTCAGGAGCTGCTTTCTATAAAGGGGATTGGAGAAAAAACAGCAAGAAGCATTAAGGCCTTCTTTGAGGATGAAAGGAATATAAGGAATATAGAAAGGCTACTTGAGGCAGGAATTACATTTGAGGAGGTCAAGCCAAAGGAATCTCCTATAGCAGGAAAGACTTTTGTATTTACAGGTGCCTTGAAATCTATGACAAGGGATAAGGCAAAACAGCTTGTCTTAGAAAGGGGTGGAAGAGTTGCATCACAGGTAAGCAGAAATGTAGATTATGTTGTGGTTGGAGAATCTCCTGGTTCAAAGCTTGCTAAGGCAAAACAGCTTGGGATAAAGACAATAAATGAGGAAGAATTTTTGAAGATGTTAGAGGGGTCTGAGTGATGAGAAAGGTCAGGGTTCATCTAATAATTGAAGGCCGGGTTCAGGGAGTATGGTTTAGGGAATCAACTAAGAGGAAGGCTTTATCCTTGGGAGTATATGGATGGGTGAGGAATCTTCCTGATGGGACAGTAGAGGTAGTTGCGGAAGGAGATGAGGATAAGGTAAGAGAGCTTATAAAGTGGTGTCACAAAGGTCCTCCTGCAGCAAAGGTGACAAATGTTAAGGTGGAAGAAGAGGAATATCTGGGAGAGTTCAACAGCTTTGATGTCATATATTATTAACCTCTTTCTTATAATCCTTCTTTTTTCTGGATGTGGCTCTGTAAAAAAAGGGGTAAAGAATGTCTCTGAAAAGGGGGTTGATGTATTAGATGCTGCCAAATATAAGATCCTTCCGAAGGAAAAGAGTTTAAAGAAAAAGGTTCTTGTAACACCCTTTATCTGTGCATGGGACCCAGCATCTGATTATGGAACAAAGGTCTCTATCAAATTTGCAGAAAGGCTAAAACATACACCTGGGAACCTCCTGGTCTATCTCCCAAAGAATCCATCTTCCTGGAAATTTGAAGGAAGGATTCCCAAGTTGGGTATAATCTATGATCCTGAAATGGTAGAGGATGCAAGGGATCTCAATATGAACTATCTTATTACTGGAGTAATGGATGTAATGGCAGTTGAAAGAAAAACAAATGGAGTATGGCCCTTTAGACATTATGACCAGGTATTTGAAGCTGTTCTCATAGTAAATGTAATAGACACAGTGACAGGAGCAATTATAGAAAGCAGAATGGTTTCTGGAAGATATGCTATTCCATTAAAGGATGTTCCAAAGCTAAAGGATAGGATTAACCAAATAGTTTTAAAGAATACCATTTCAGAGATTATTAGAAAACAGGCAAAGGTAGTTTCAGAGGTAGTTCAAAAGGATATATGGAAGGGTAGAATAGTAGCATTAAAGAGGAATCCGGGAATCATAAAGATAAATGCTGGAAAAGATGTGGGAATAGAAAAGGGTATGATACTTACTGTGTATAGTTGGGGAAAAGAGATTCACTCTGATATCTGCTCTTTTAAATGCCTTGGAAAGGAGATTGGGAAGATTAAGATAATTAAGGTTTCAAAAGATTATTCTCTTGCTCTTCCCTTAAATGAGGCAGATTATAGGATAGGACTTCCTGTAGTCTTTAAGGAGTAGTTAGTTTTCTTTGATAATTGGCAGAATAATCGTAAAGGTGGTTCCTTTTCCTTCCTCTGTTACAAAATCAAGTTTTCCATTGTGATCTTCAATTATCTTTTTGGATATACCAAGCCCAAGGCCCGACCCATTTGTCTTTGTGGTAAAAAATGGATCAAATATTTTATCTCTAATCTCCTTTGGGATTCCATTTCCTGTATCACTTATGCTTATCTTGACTCTATCATTTTCCTTCTTTGAGCTGATAGATAGTATCCCCCCTTCCTTCATTGCATCAATTCCATTTTTTGCAATGTTTATAATCACCTGCTTTAACTTTTCTTCATTCCCCAGAACAAATACCCCTTCATGCATAATATTTAGCTTAGCCTCTATATTCCTCCTTTTACATTCTGCTTTTAACAATGGGAAGATATCTTTAAGAAGCCTTGCTACATCAATCCTATCCTTTGTAGGAAGGGGGGGAGCATAGTACTCTTTTATAGAAGCAAGAAGATTTTCAAGCCTTTTTACTTCATTTATTATTATCTCCAGCTTCTTTTTACTCTTTTCATCTGAAATGCTCTTTAAAAGCTGATTTGCAAATCCTCCTATCATCATAAGGGGATTCTTTATCTCATGAGATATCTCAGCAACCACCTTTCCTAAGAGTGCAAGTCTTTCCATTATCTTTGTCTTTTCCTGAAGATGCTTTATCTCACTAATATCTGTAACAACTGCTGTAAAATATATTTTCCCATCCAGTTCAAATGTGGAAAAGGAGATATTTATAGGAAACTTCTCTCCATTTTTTCGGGTGGCAACAAGCTCAGTTATGTGTCCTTTTTTCCTTAGCTGCCTTGTTTCCAAAAATCTCCTTATTGCTTCATGATGATTCTTGCTACATTCTGGAGAAAGTATTATATTCAAATCCCTTCCAAGGACCTCATCTGCCTTATACCCAAATATCTTTTCTGCACCTTTATTATAAAGGACAACTTTGTGATCCTGATCGATGGTAATAAATGCCTCATTTGTGCTTTCCACAGCACTCCTTAGTATATTTAACTCCTTTTCTTGATCTCTGTTATAATAAGGCGACATCTTCTATTATTATAGCTTTCCTACATAATTGATTCCTGTTGGAACACCTTTTTGCCCAGGTCTCCAATTTGCTGGAACACCTTCATTTGGATGCTTTACTGAATATTGGGCTGCTCTCAATACCCTATATATCTCGTCTATATTTCTTCCTATTGGTATATTGTGAATAATAGCTGCCTGAATTGTTCCTGCTGGATCAATAATGAATACTGCTCTGAGGCTTACTCCATTTTTATAAACCCCATATTCCTTTGTTATGCTTCCATCAGGATCAGATGCCATAGGGAATTTTACTTTCTTTACTCTTGGAGATATATCATGCCACACTTTATGGCTAAATATCTTATCTGTGCTAATAGCAATCACTTCTGCATTTGCCTTTTTAAACTCCTCATATTTTGCAGCAACTGCTGCAAGCTCTGTTGGTCATGCAAAGGTAAAGTCTGCTGGATAGAAGAAAAGAATAACCCATTTTCCTTTTTTAAGATAGCTGGATAAAGAGATCTTTTTAAATTTGTTCTGGATTGGAAGATATGCCATTGTGGTAAAATCTGGGGCCTTAGAACCAACCTTTGCTTCGCATGCAATTGAAATAGATGCATAAGCAAAAATGACCATTAAGATTGCTATTAACATTCCTGCAATCTTCCTCATCTTCCTCCCTCCTTTTTTAGATTTTAAGTATCCCTTTTACCCTTTCTGCAACATCTTTTAAGTCATCCTCTGTTGGTCTTCCTTTTATATCTCCCATCCTTCCTCCGGTAGAAAAGGACAGGAGCTTCTTAGATTTATATTCTCCAACAAAATACCATTCAGCAACAATGGTAAATCCTAAGTGATCAAATAGTTGACCCATATATTTTACTGCAGGTATTGCCTCATTTATTCCTGTGTGGTATCCACCATACGTGCAGTAAATTACGGCCTTTTTCCCAGGTCTTCTTGGAGCTGAAGGTTTTATTTCACCCTTTGAAAAATATTCCCAGAGCATCTTTGTAAAGAATTCCTGAAGGGGCCTTCCAGGAAGCCATTGATATACACCTGATCCTGCAAATACAAAGTCATAATCCAGCAAATCTATCTCTGGGGTTTCTTTCATATCTTTTGTAATCCTTAATACATCTATTTCATGCCCTTCTGCCTTTGCTGTCTTTTGTATTACATTCGCAACCTTTTCAGTATTTCCAGTTGCAGAATAATAGATGCTTAAAATCTTCATAACAGACCTCTTTTTCTTTATTTGTTTCCTTGACTTAGGACTATAAAGGAATAATAATATATATCAAAAAGTTCGGCAAGATCAAATAAAGATGAAAAGATCAGATCTGATAAGAAAACTTGCAGAGGCAGAGGGGATTCCCTTTGTAAAGGCACAGCAGATAGTAATGACCTTCTTTGAAGAAATAGAAAAGGCATTCCTTAATTCTGAAAGGGTTGAAATAAGAGGATTTGGAAGCTTTAAAATAAAGGAATATCCAGAATATAAAGGAAGAAATCCCAAAACTGGTGAGATAATCGAAGTAAAACGAAAGAGACTGCCTTTCTTCAAAGTAGGGAAGGAATTAAGAGAAAGGGTAAATAAAGGTGAATAACAGGATTGGCCGTGCTAGGCGGGGAGTTAGCGGTTCCCTGAACCCGAAATCCGCTTATGCGGGGCCGAATGCCCTATGAGGTCTGCCGCAGTGGGTTATTTCCTGATTCAGGAGGTAGCAGTAGCCCCATGGACAGACCTCTTACGAACCCCGTCAGGCCCGGAAGGGAGCAGCGGTAAGTAAGTAGGTCTGTGCCATGGAAGGAGCTGCTATACTACCTGGGTCAGGAATAACCTTCTGTTGGT
>JALVZP010000205.1 GCA_027037575.1 Desulfobacterales bacterium
ATTGGGAAGAATGTCCCAAAGGTAGATATAGAAGAATTTTGGAAATACTATCTTATACTTAGTAAGGCAATAGATATGGGACTTGTCTCCTCATGCCATGCAGTTGGAAGAGGAGGGCTTTCTGTTCATCTTTGTCTTGTTTCTATGGCAGGTGAGCTTGGAATGGAGATAGATCTGAGTAAGGTTCCAAAAGAGGATGGTCTTTCTATGAGTAAGATATTCTATTCAGAGTCAGCAGGAAGATTTATTATAACTGTACCTCCTGATAAGAAGGAAGAATTTGAAAGGCTATTCTTAGGTACTTCATGTCTTTCTTGCATAGGAAGAATAATAGATAGGAGATTCAGGATATACTTTTCTGATGATCTCATAATAGATGAAGATATCATGGAGCTAAAGAGATGCTGGAAGACACCATTTGGAGAGATGAAGTAAAGATATGCTTTCATCCTATTGGGGTGATCCATTCTCCATTTAAAAAACCAAAAGGTGTTCCTATTCAGCCAATCTTTGCAAAGGATGTGGATGGAAAGGTAGAGGTATTTCCTGAATATAAGGATGGTCTTAAGGACTTAGAAGGATTTTCCCATATTATTCTCATCTATTATTTTCATAAGGCAAAGGAGGCAAAGCTTATTGTAAAACCATTTCTTGATCCTGAACCAAGAGGTGTATTTGCTACAAGGGCACCTTCAAGACCAAATCCCATAGGGATATCTGTAGTGAGGCTTCTAAGGGTCGAGTCTAATATCCTATATGTCTCAGAGCTTGACATAATAGATAACACTCCGCTTTTGGACATAAAGCCATATGTTCCAAAGTTTGATATAAAAGAGGGAGCAAGGGCAGGATGGCTTGAAAAGAAAACGGAAAAGCCAATCAGATCCACAGATGATGGAAGATTTTATAAATAAAATAAAAGGAGGTATGTCATGAAGCCAATAGAGATTACAAAGGATATCTATTGGGTGGGGGCAATTGATTGGAACATTAGGGATTTTCATGGATACTCTGTCTATGAAGGAACCACATACAATGCATTTCTCATACTGGATGAGAAGGTTACACTGATAGATACAGTAAAGGAGAAGCTGAAGTATCAGCTTGTAGAAAGGATATCTCATCTGATAGATCCAAAGAGGATTGACTATGTAATAAGCAATCATACAGAGATGGATCATTCAGGGGCATTAGAAGAGGTAATGGAGCTTATTGGAAGAGAAAAGCCTGTTTATTGCTCACAGATGGGAAAGAAGAATCTTTCTATGCACTTCTACAGCAATCTGAACCTTGTTGCTGTAAAGGATGGAGAAGAGCTTAGCTTGGGAAAGAGAAAGATAAGATTTATTGAGACAAGGATGCTTCACTGGCCAGATAGCATGTTCAGCTACCTTGTAGATGAGGGAATCCTTTTTTCAAGTGATGCATTTGGTCAGCACTATGCAAGCTATGAAAGGTTTGATGATCAGGTAGATGAGTTTATGATAATGTTTCATGCAAAAAAATACTATGCAAATATCCTTCTTCCCTATGCACCTCTTGTATTAAAGCTTTTAAATAGGATCGACGAAATGGGGCTTAAGATAAGTATGATATGTCCTGATCATGGGATAATCTGGAGAACAAAAAAAGGTATCTCCAACATGCTGAATGCATATAAGGAATGGAGTGAGCAGAAGCCAAAAAGGAAGGCACTTGTTATATATGATACTATGTGGCACAGCACAGAAAAGATGGCAGAAGCAATTGTAGAGGCTATAGGAGAAGAAGGGATAAGTGTAAAGCTTATAAATATAAGGAAGTGGCACAGAAGCGATATAATGACAGAGGTCCTTGATTCAGGAGCAATCCTTATTGGATCTCCCACGATAAATAATGGACTATTTCCAACAGTAAGCGATATTCTTACCTATATGAAGGGGCTTAGACCAAAAAATAAGATTGGAGCAGCCTTCGGATCCTATGGATGGAGTGGAGAGGCAGTAAAGTTAATTAATAAAGAGCTTGAAGAGATGAAATTTGAGATAATTGATCCTGGTATAAGATTCCAGTTTGTCCCTGAAAAAGAGATACTATCTAAGTGTAGGGAACTCGGGAAGAGGGTTGCAGATGCCCTTAAGGAAAAAACAAAGGAGGGATAAAGATGAGAAGGATATTCCTTTTATTAATGGGGATTTTCTTCCTAAGTGGGATTTCCCATGCACAGGATGCAGAGAAATGTATTAGCTGCCATCAAAAGATCACTCCAAAGATCGTATCAGATTGGAAGATAAGCAGGCATGCAGAATCGGATGTATCCTGTATTGATTGTCATGGATCAAAGCACAAGACAATGAAGGACTATAGCCTTGCAAGGCTTCCAGATGAGCTTGTATGTGCAGAATGTCATCAGGATCAGTATGATCAGTTTATGAAAGGAAAGCACAGTCTTGGATGGAAGGCAATGATGGCACTTCCTGTAAGCCATATGGAGCCTGTTGAGCTTATACAGGAAAGCAGAGGATGTGGTGGATGCCATACAATGGGGATAAAGCCAAAGAAGGACAGGCAGATGCTCAAAAAGATGGGATTTAGATATGAGGTAAACTCCTGTGATGAATGTCATACAAGACATACATTCTCAAAGAAGGAGGCACTTGATCCTCAGGCATGTCAGAAGTGTCATATGGGATTTGATCATCCACAATGGGAGATATGGAGTAGTTCAAAGCATGGTGAAAGATATATGGCGAGATCAAGGGGCAATCTATCAAAGAGGGCATCTGCTCCTACATGCCAATTCTGTCACCTTCCAAATGGGACACATACAAACAGGACTGCCTGGGGATTCTTTGCCTTAAGGCTCCCTCTTCCAAAGGACAAACAATGGAAAGAGGATAGGATTACAATACTTAAGGCACTTGGAGTCCTTGATCCACATACTGGAAAGCCGACAGAGAGACTTAATGTAGTAAAGTCACTTGATATGGTAAGGCTTACAGAAGAGGATTTTCAGAAGGAAAGGGAAAGGCTTATTAAGAGATGCACATACTGCCATTCAGAGCAGTATGTAAGAAAGCAGCTTGAGCTTGGAGATAGGATGATAAGGAAGGCAGATCATCTCATGGCAGAAGCAATAAGGATTGTGGCAGGTCTTTACAGGGATGGGATATTGAAGAAGCCAAAGCATTATAAGTATGCATACCCTGACTTTCTCTACTTCTATAGGACAGGAGGATCTCACATAGATCAGCTCCTTTTTAAGATGTTTATGAAGGATAGGATGCGCATCTATGAAGGGATATTTCATGGAAATCCAGATTATGCATACTGGTATGGATGGGCAGCAATGACAAAGGATCTTGCTGAGATAAAGGAGATCGCAAAGATCTTAAGGGCTACACATAAAAAGGAGTAGAAGATGGAAGGGATAAACGAGTTTATTGATTCATGGAAAAATGGGCCTATGAAAAAGGCATTCTTGGAGCTGAAGGATCTCTTAGAGAAAAAGGATGATGTGATCCTAAGCTTTAAGGCAAGACCTGGGATAAGCTACTCCCTTAGGGCAAAGAATAGGGCGCAGAAGGACAGGGAACTTTTCGTAATGATAGATGTCATCGATGATGACCCATCCAACAGATGGCTCTCTATCTGCTTTTATGGAGATATGATATCTGATCCTGAAGAGAAGGGAAATCTTATTCCAGGTGGGCTTCTTGGTGAGGATGGATACTGCTTTGATTTTGACGAGTGGGATGAGAAATACTTCTCCTACATAAAGGAGAGGATAGAAGAAGCATATAGTAATGCAAAAAGAGGATAGGCCAACTGTTGGAATAACTATGGGAGATCCTTCAGGGGTCTCCCCTGAAATCATCTTAAAGGCATTGTCAGATAAAGAGATATACAGAATCTGTGTTCCTTTGGTAATAGGCGATAAGAATATACTTTCCATTGTAAAAGAAAGGATCTTCAGGGATATTCCCATTAGGATAAGGGTAGTAGAAAGGCCTGAGCAGGCAGAAGGAAAAGAGGGTATCTTAGATCTAATCTCCCTTTCCAATCTTCATAAATACACACCTGGCATCCCCTATGTAGAGGCTGGAAAGGCAATGGTATCTTATATTGAGTATGCGGTAAGGCTTGCATTAGAAAACAGGATAGGCGCAGTAGTTACATGTCCGATAAACAAATATCTGATGCATAAGGCAGGCTTCAATTATGATGGGCATACTCCACTTATAGCAGATCTTACAAATACGAAGGACTATGTGATGATGCTTGCAGGAGAAAGGCTTAAGGTAAGCCTTGTAACCATACATGTGGCATTAAGGGATGTGCCTGATCTGATAATGGAGGAGAATGTCTATAAGACAATAATCATCACGGCAGAATCCCTTTTGAGAGACTTTGGAGTGTCTTCTCCAAGGATTGCTGTATCTGCTCTAAATCCACATGCAGGAGAGGAAGGGCTATTTGGAAATGAAGAGAAAATAATTTCTGAGGCAATAAAAGAGGCAAAGAAAGAGATGAAAAAAAGAGGGTATAACCTTTCAATAGAAGGTCCATTTCCACCAGATACCATTTACTATAGGGCAGCAAAAGGAGAGTTTGATGCCGTAGTAAGTATGTATCATGATCAAGGACTTATCCCGCTTAAGCTTCTGCACTTCTCTGATGCAGTAAATATTACTCTTGGGCTCCCTATTGTAAGGACATCTGTGGATCACGGAACTGCATATGATATTGCTGGAAAGGGTGTAGCAGATGAGACGAGCCTGAAGTCTGCAATAAGGATGGCAGTAATGATAGCAAAAAACAGAAAATACTTTATTCATTTATGAGACATAAATTTCTTTTTGTCTAAGATTGCTGCCCCTATCAAATATCATCTTCTCATCCATGTTTGTTTCTGAACCAGGATATTTTTTTTAGTTAGTTAAAAAGTAAAGATACAAAGCGATGCTGTAAGGCGTGCTATTGACAAGCATCTGTTCTGCCTATAAGATGAAAGCGAAAATATACCCAGAGCCAGCAAAGGATTCAGTTTGGGAAACACTAATTACCTTGCAAGGGGGAAAGGATATGGTAGATATAAAAAAGCTTATTCAAAAAGGTGCTAATATGATAAGGGATGCAAAAAGCATCCTTGTATTTACTGGAGCAGGAATCAGCACAGAATCTGGAATCCCTGATTTTAGAAGTCCTGGAGGCCTTTGGACAAAGTATGATCCCTCTGATTTCTATTTTCAAAGGATCATCTCTGATGAAAAGGCAAGGGAAAAGTATTGGAAGATGAGCAGTGAATATTGGGATGTAATGAGGGATGCAAAGCCAAACAGAGGGCATCTTGCAATAAAGAAGCTGGAAGATGCTGGAAAGCTTTTAGCAATTGTTACTCAAAATATTGACAGACTTCATCATAAGGCAGGAAATTCTCCTGAAAAGATAATAGAGCTTCATGGAAATGCATTCTTTGTCTCATGTCTTAGCTGTGGAAAAAAGTATGATAGAGATGAGATAGAAAGAAGGATAAAAGAGCAAGGAATAAAGGTCCCTTATGGTGATAAATGTGGTGGAATACTTAAACCAGATACAATCTCATTTGGTCAGGCACTTCCTCAGGATAAATTAGAGGCAGCATTTAGATGTGCAAGTATATGTGATCTTTGTATTGTTCTTGGATCATCACTTGTAGTATATCCTGCAGCATCTGTTCCAAGCCATGCAGTTCAAAATGGTGCAAAGCTTATGATAATAAACAGGGATCCAACACCATTTGATGGAGATGCAGAGCTTGTTATACATGAATCTATTTCAAAGGCATTCGGAGATATGGTAGATTTAGCACTAAGTAATTAAGGAGGCAGCTATGCTTAAGATAGGATTTGTTGGATGGCGTGGAATGGTAGGATCTGTTCTTATGCAAAGGATGAAAGAAGAAGGAGATTTTAAAGGATTTGAGCCAATATTCTTTTCCACATCTAATGTAGGTGGAAAAGGACCTAATATAGGAATAGATATTCCTCCACTTCAGGATGCATATGATATAAGGCTTCTTTCTTCCTTAGACATAATTGTTACATGCCAGGGAAGTGATTATACAAAGAAGGTGTATCCAGAGCTTAGGAAAAATGGATGGAATGGGTATTGGATAGACTCTTCTTCAGCACTTAGGATGAATGATGATAGCATAATTGTCCTTGATCCTGTAAACAGACATGTAATAGATAAGGGGCTTAAGGATGGAATAAAGACATATGTTGGAGGAAACTGCACAGTAAGCCTTATGCTTATGGCACTTTCTGGTCTCTTTAGAGAGGACCTGATTGAATGGATATCATCTATGACATATCAGGCTGCATCTGGTGCAGGTGCAAAGCATATGATAGAGCTTGTAAGGCAGATGGTATTTATAGCTGACTCTTGCAGAGATGCAGTAAATGATCCAGCAACTACAGCTATTGAGCTTGATAGAATACTTACAGAAAAGCTAAGGAGTAAAGAGATTCCATGTGATAATTTTGGAGTCCCCCTTGCAGCAAGCCTTATTCCATGGATTGATATTCCAATGGAAGGTGGTCAGACAAGGGAGGAATGGAAGGGATTTGTTGAGACAAATAAGATACTTCAGAGAAAGGATCCTATTCCAGTAGATGGGATATGTGTTAGAGTAGGATCTATGAGGTGTCATAGTCAGGCATTTACAATAAAGCTAAAAAAGAGGATCTCCTTAAAGGAGGCAGAAGAGATAATAAGGTCTGGAAATGAATGGATAAAGTTTGTTCCAAATGAGAGGGATGCAACAATAAGAGAGCTTACACCTGCAGCTGTAAGTGGAAAGCTGGATATTGCAATAGGAAGGGTAAGGAAGATGAAGATGGGAGAAGATTTTTTAACTGCATTTACAGTTGGGGATCAGCTTCTTTGGGGAGCAGCAGAGCCAATAAGAAGGATAATAAGGATAATTAGGGAATTCCTTGAATAGATATAAGAGGATTGATCAGAGGGATATCTTATTTATTGAAAAGATAGTCGGAAAAGAAAGGCTTTCGAAAGGGATATCTAATCTCAGACTCCACTCAGCTGATCAATCACATCATAGAGCTTCTCTTCCAGATCTTGTGGTATGGCCTATAAATGAGGATGAGGTATCAGCCATATTAAGCTATGCAAATGAAAATCTAATTCCTGTTACTGCATGGGGAGCTGGAACAAGCCTTGAAGGAAACACTATTCCTATCTGTGGTGGGATTGTTCTTGATTTTTCAATGATGAATAAGATTATTCAGATCAGGGAAGAGGACTTTCAGGCAGATGTTCAGCCAGGTGTAATATATCAGGATCTAAATCATAAGCTAAGGCATAAAGGACTATTTTTTCCACCTGATCCTGGTGCAAGGGCAAGTATAGGAGGGATGGTAGGGAATAATGCAAGTGGAATAAGAAGCATAAAATATGGTTCTACAAAGGATAATGTATTAAGGCTTAGAGTTGTCCTGGCAAATGGAGAGATAATAGAGGTAGGAAGCAGATCATATAAGAGTTCATCTGGATATGATCTTTTAAGGCTATTTATTGGATCTGAAGGGACACTTGGAATATTTGTTGAAATAACTGTAAGGCTAAGAGGGATTCCAGAAGAAATGAGTTCTTGTCTTTCTACATTTAGAGACATTGAATCAGCATCAAAGGCAGTATATGAAATAATGAAGTCAGGTCTTGACCCAGCATGTCTTGAAATAATGGATTCAAGATGCATAGAGGTGATAAACAAGATAAATGGATTAGGCTTAGATGTTTCAGATACACTTATAATAGAGTTTCATGGATCAAGTAAGGAGGAAATAAGGGATAAAGTGATTTTTTGTGAAGATATATGTAAATCTTTTGGATGTAAGAGGTTTATTTTTGGAATAGAAAGGGATCAGTATAAGAAGATAATTGATGCAAGGCATGTTCTTGGAGATTCAATGAGAAAATATCATGCAGGAAGGGTTCATACTGTTTCTGATGTCTGTGTTCCTATATCCAAGTTTCCAGATATAGTCTATTTTGCAAAGGAAAAGATAATGGATACAGATATTCCAGCATATATATTTGGGCATGCAGGAGAAGGAAATCTTCATCTTGCATTTATGGTAGATGA
>JALVZP010000206.1 GCA_027037575.1 Desulfobacterales bacterium
TGTAATGGCAAGTACAGGAATATCCTTTATTAGCAGAAACTGCTTTGGAGTATTTATCCCCATCCTGACTCCAATTCCAGCAGCAGGTATTATGGCGATCCTTTTCATTTCTTAGATCTTATATGCTCTATTGCCCTATTTAGCCTATATATTACCTTCTCTTTTCCAAGGGCCTGCATTACCTCAAAAAGACCAGGGCTTACTGTCTTTCCAGTAAGTGCAACCCTTATCGGCTGTGCAATCTCCTTTAGCTTTATCTTGTGATCATCCAGGAATTTTATAAAAAGCTCCTCTAAGGCCTTTTCACTAAATTCACTAAGCTCATTCAGCCTATTTCTTAGATCAATCAGGAGATCAAGCACATCAGGAGTAAGAAACTTCTCATCTGCCTCCTTTTCATACTCCACATCCATTCCAAAATAAAATAGGCTTTTTTCTGCCATCTCAACTAAGGTCTTGCTCCTCTTCTTTAATATAGGAACAAGCTTCCTCGTATCCTCTTCTGTAACATCTTCTATTCCAAGCTTTTTGATAAATGGAATAAGTTCCTTTGCAAGATAATCATCTGAGGAGTTTCTTATGTGCCATCCATTTAGATCTAATAGCTTTTCTGCATCAAATATACTTGCAGATTTTCCAACCCTTTCTAAGGAAAACTTCTCGATTAGTTCCTGGACAGTAAATCTCTCCTGATTCCCATATGACCAACCTAATCTTGCAAGTGCATTTATAATCGCCTGTGGAAGATATCCCATATCTCTGTATGCAAGAACAGGCATTGCACCATGCCTTTTACTCAGTCTTGTCCTATCAGGCCCAAGTATTAATGGAATATGTGCATAGTTCGGTATAGGCTCTCCAAGTGCCTGATATATTATTATCTGCTTTGGGGTATTCATAAGGTGATCATCACCTCTAATCACATAGTTTACTCCCATGTCTATGTCATCTGCCACAACAGCCAAATGAAATGTAGGGGTTCCATCTGACCTCATTATTATTATGTCATCTAGATCCTCATTATTTACAGTAATCACACCCTTTATTATGTCCTTAAACTGGGTTGTTCCAGTAAGGGGGGCCTTTATCCTGACAACGGCACCTGGAGCAGGACCTAATCCAAGATCCCTGCATCTTCTGTCATATCTTGGCTTTTCTCCCCTTGCTATTGCCTCCTTTCTCTTTTTTTCAAGCTCCTCTGGATCACAGTGGCAATAATATGCCTTTCCTTCTTTAAGTAGCCTCTCTACTATGGAATTGTAATAATCAAGCCTTTGGGACTGAAATATGGGCCCTTCATCCCAAAGAAGGCCAAGCCACTTAAGTGCCTCTATTATATCCTTTACATACTCTTCTTTTGACCTCTGTCTGTCTGTATCTTCTATCCTTAAGATAAACTTTCCATTATGCTTCCTTGCAAAGAGCCAATTAAAAAGGGCTGTCCTTGCACCACCTATGTGAAGATGACCTGTTGGGCTTGGAGCAAATCTGGTTACTACCATATCCCCCTCCATTAATCCTTCATACAATCCCAGTAATCTTTATGAATCTCCTTTACCCTCTTTATAACCCTATCTACCATATCCCTTCTTGCCTTCTCTGCAATATTATCAGGGTCTGTAAAGCTAAGATCAGAAAGCTCCTTTAATACTGCCTTCACTGACTGCCTCAGACCATTTAGGTTATATCCTCCCTCTAATGTTATAACAAGCCTTCTATCACAGCATCTATCAGCTATCTGCATTAAGATCCTTGCTATAGCAGCAAATCCATTTGGCGTAACAGACATGCTTCCCAGAGGATCCCCTTCATATATATCAAATCCTGCAGAAACCAATACAAGATCTGGATTAAATTCTAAGGCTATTGGAAGAAGTATGCTTCTATATATCTCTGCATATTCGGAGTCTCCATAGCCGTAAGAGAGAGGCACATTCACTGTAAATCCCCTCCCTTCTCCCATACCACATTCCTCAAATGCACCTGTTCCAGGATAGTAGGGATACTGATGGGTAGAAAAATACAGGACTGTTGGATCATATTCAAAGGCATGCTGCGTTCCATTTCCGTGATGGAGATCCCAATCTGCTATGAGGATCTTTTCCAATGAATGGATCTTCTGTGCATACCTTGCACCAATTGCCACATTATTAAATATACAGAATCCCATTGCCCTGCTTCTCTCTGCATGATGTCCTGGTGGCCTAATTAGTGCAAAGGCATTCTCTACCTTTCCTTCTATTACACCCTTTATTGCCTCACAGAGTCCTCCTGCAGCAAGAAGTGCAACCCTATACGACTTCTCACAGGTAGAGGTATCAGGGTCTAAGGTTACATGGGGTTTTCCTTCTGTAGATGCAATCATATCCACATATTCAGGTGAATGGATGTAGCAGATCTCTTCTCTTGTAGCCTCTCTTGGCTCTATCTCTACAAACTTTCCCTTTACATCCGAATCC
>JALVZP010000207.1 GCA_027037575.1 Desulfobacterales bacterium
GGTGTTGGGATATGATTCATTAAAGAGACTTGCATATCATCTCTATGTAGATAAGGATCCAGCTGTACACTTCTTTAAGGAAGAACCCTATAGATGGATTAAAGAGAATGGGAGTTATAATTTGGTCATTAATCTTCCATTTGCCGTAAAGAAAGATATAGAGTTAACTAAAATCTCAGATGAACTTATAATAAGAATAGGGACTGTAAAAAGGCATTTTCTTTTGCCCCGCCAGGTTGCGGGCATTGATAACATAAATGCCCGTTTGGATGGGCAACAGCTTAGAGTTATATTTAAAGGAGAAGAAAGAGATGCCAGCAAAGAATAAGGAGGAAAAAAGAGAAAAACAAGAGATGGTATGCCCTGTTGGAAAATTTTTTATGGAAGTCTGTGGATTTTATAAGGATTCTCCCTTCTTTGAACATCTGAACAGATCAAAGATAGAGTTCTTAAAGGCGATAAGGTCTTTAATAGACAGGAAAATAGAGGATCTGGAAAAGAGGGCAGAGAAGAAGAAGGTCACAAAGATAGAGGTAGAGTAGGTGGAAATTAGAATTGCAGAATAAAGGCATAAAGAGGCTAATTGAAAATTTCCTGAGTTACTTAGAAACCCAGAAAGGCTATTCCAGAAATACAATCAGGGCATACAAGATAGATCTATGTCATTTTTTGTCTTTCTTAATGGAAAAAGGTATTTCTGAGGAAGATTCTGTAGAAAAAATCAGCACTTACAATATAAGGGAATATCTCAGTTCTATATACGAAGCCTATGAAACAACAAGCATTGTGAGAAAACTTTCTACCATAAAGTCATTTTTTAATTTTTTAGAAAAAAGAAGGATAATAAATAAAAATCCTGTTTGGCACATCTCATTCCCAAAGATAAAGAAGTATCTCCCTCCATATTTAAGCATAGATGAAATCAAAAGGCTTTTGAAGTCAGAGGATAAAGGAGATAAGGATTGGAGAAGCTATAGAAATAGAGCAATATTGGAACTTCTATACTCTTGTGGTATAAGGGCGAGTGAACTTGTAACCTTAGATGTAGAAGATATAGATCTGGAAGATGGTTTTATCAAAGTAAAGGGAAAAGGGGATAAGGAAAGGATAGTCCCAATGGGAAGATATGCAATAGAGATAATAAAAAAATACCTTTCCTGTTTAGGTGCTATAAAAGGAAAGACTGAAGGAGCACTTTTTGTAAATAAGGATGGGAAGAGGCTTTCTGATAGAAGCATAAGAAGGATTGTAAAAAAATATGCTATCCAAAGTGGACTTGATTTGGATATAAGTCCTCATTCTTTAAGGCATTCCTTTGCAACACATCTTTTGGAAGGTGGTGCTGATATAAGGGCTGTTCAGGAAATGCTTGGTCATTCAAGTCTCTCTACTACACAGAGGTATACCCATCTTACACTAAGCAAGCTTTCGGAAGTCTATAATAAGGCCCATCCAAGATCAAAGGAGAAAAAGGATGAAAGATAAAATATATTCCACTACGATACTTGCTGTAAAAAAAGATGGAAGATCTGTGATGGCAGGGGATGGACAGGTAACATTTGGGGAGACAATAATGAAGCACAAGGCAGCAAAGGTAAGATTTATCTATAAGGATAAAGTCCTTGTAGGAATATCAGGGGCAGCGGCAGATGCATTTAGCCTTATAGAAAGATTAGAGGGGAAGCTGGAGTCATATAAAGGAAATCTGGTCAGGGCAGCTGTTGAACTTGCAAAGGACTGGAGGACAGACAGGGTATTGAGAAGGCTTGAGGCGCTTCTTTTAGCAATGGATAAGAATCATATGCTTATCATATCAGGAACAGGAGATGTAATAGAACCAGATGAAGATGTTGCGGCAATAGGATCAGGAGGCCCTTATGCACTTGCAGCAGCCCGTGCACTTTTGGCCCATTCAGATCTGGATGCAAGAGAAATTGCGTATGAGGCAATGAAGATTGCTGCTTCCATATGCATATATACAAATGAAGAAATAATAATTCATGAACTGGGAGAAGAAAGATATGAGTGAAGAAAGGGAATTTAATTCAGAGAGGATGCTTACTCCACGCCAGATTGTAGCAGAGTTGGACAAATATATTGTTGGACAGGATGAAGCAAAAAGATGTGTTGCCATTGCCCTTAGAAATAGATGGAGGAGACAGCAGGTCCCTCCAGAGCTAAGGGATGAAATTGCTCCAAAGAACATAATAATGATTGGGCCTACAGGTGTTGGAAAGACAGAGATAGCAAGAAGACTTGCGAAGCTTGCAAATTCTCCATTCCTGAAGGTTGAGGCAACAAAGTTTACTGAAGTAGGATATGTAGGAAGGGATGTGGAGTCGATGATCAGGGATCTTACTGAACTTGCAGTTAATATGGCAAAGAGGGAAGAGCAAAAAAAGGTAGAATCAAAGGCAAGGGAGCTTGCAGAAGAAAGACTCTTGGATATTCT